>JAFGXZ010000034.1 GCA_016936335.1 Fidelibacterota bacterium | reverse complement strand
ACCTGCCCGTCAAATGTGCTTTCTATAATTAACTTCGCCAGTTCACCCTGGGCATTATTGTAATAAACATTCGGTACATGAATAATCTCGTCAATTTGCCGGTGAATGGCTTCTACGACTTTGGGATGACAATGTCCCAGATTACCCGCCCCGAAACCGGGGAAAAAATCGAGGTATTCCCTGCCTTTATCGTCCCAAACCGACATGCCCTGACCCTTGACAATGGTAATCGGGAGCCGGCTATAGGTATTCAGCACATAGTTATCGAATGTTTTCTGATCCATTTCTCAAAATCTCCGTTCCTATTCCCTCGCGGGTAAAAATTTCCAGCAACAGCGAATGGTCAATCCGACCGTCCACAATATGCCCTTTGTTGACACCGAATTTCAGGGCGTTCAGGCAGGAGGTCACTTTCGGAATCATCCCGCCCTGAATCACAGCTTCGGCGATGAGCTGTTCGGCTTCGGTGCGGGTCAATGTACTGATGACGCTTTTCTCGTCGTCGGGATTCCGCAAGATGCCCGGTGTATCCGTCAGATAAACCAGTTTGCGGGCACCAATTGACGATGCAATATCGCCGGCCACAACATCGCCGTTGACATTAAAGGTCTGACCGTCATCCCCCACTCCAATGGGTGCAATGCCCGGAATTTTGCCCTGCTCCAGCAGCCGGTTCAGCAACGGTGCATTGATATATCGTACACTACCGACGTAGCCGATATCCACTTTTTTTCCATCCACTTCCGGCATCATTTTATCCACCCGGATCAGCCCATCATTCTTTCCGTAAAGTCCCACCGCATCGCCATCCATCTTGTTCAACAAATTGACAATCTGGGAGTTGATTTTATGCGCCAGAATATCTTCCACAATATCCATTGTTTCCCGGTCAGTGACCCGTAAACCGTTGACAAACTCCGCGCGGCTGCCGCGCTGCTGCATCGCTTCCGTAATAGCGGGTCCGCCACCGTGAACGATAACCGGATACCAGCCGACATATTTCATAAAAACGATGTCCATCAGGACTCCATTCATCAAATTATCGTCGGTCATTATACTGCCGCCAAATTTGATGACAATCTTCTTACCCTGAAAAGCCTTGATATAGGGCAGGGCTTCGATCAGGACGTCCGCTTTATTTATGTATTCACGCATAGTCTTCGCTCCCTACGTATGATATTCCGCATTGATCCTGACATAGTCGTAGGAGAGGTCCGTCGTGTAGACCGTCGCCGCTTCTGCACCTGTATTGACCGTGAGGATTATCTCCAGCTCCGGCGGCGCCATCAGCTGCTTCAGAACGGGCTTGTCCAGCCGGATTGGATTCCCCGCTTTGTAAATATAGGTACCGTTAATTTCCAAGTCGGTCCGGTCCGGATCAAATTTCACGCCCACCATGCCGGCGGCTGAGAGAATCCGCCCCCAGTTCGGGTCCTGACCGAACAGCGCCGTTTTCACCAGCGCCGAGTTAGCAATGCCAAACGCCATCTTCCTGGCATTGGCAAAGCTGTTCACCTGCTCCAGCCGGATCGTTACAAACTTCGTCGCCCCTTCACCATCTCTGATAATCGCTTTTGCCATTTCCCGGGTCAAGTACATCAACGCTTCCTGAAACACTTCCGCTTCAGGAGTACCAACCTGAATCGGTGGATTATACGCCTGTCCGTTCGCCATAACCAGCGCCATATCGTTGGTACTGGTGTGACCGTCCACCGAAATCATGTTGAAATTTTTTTCTACACATTCAGTAAATATCCGCTCCAGTAATTCATGCTCAATCTCCGCATCAGTCGTCACAAAAGCCAGCATGGTCGCCATATTCGGCTGAATCATGCCGGACCCTTTCGCAATGCCGCTGATGGTCACCTCAACGCCCTGAATATCAAGTTTTACGCCGAAACTCTTCTCCACCGTATCGGTAGTCAGAATCGCTTCGGCACAACCAATACCTCCATCAACCGATAATTGCGGAGACAGATTATCGATACCATCCCGCATTTTGTTCATATCCAGCAATTCGCCGATGACACCGGTACTGGATGCGAGGATTAACTCCTTTGGAACATCGATTTTTTCGGAAAATAATTGGATTATTTCATAAGTATCTTTCAGTCCCTGCTGCCCGGTTCCGGCATTGGCGTTGCCGGAATTGATAATCAGCGCCTGCAGCATATTTCCAGATTTTTTCAGGGATTCCATGGCGACCAGCAGTGGTGCGGCTTTGACCATATTTTTTGTGAATTTCACCGAACATATAGCCGGTACATCACTTTTTATTATGCATAAATCTTTCCGTTTTCGTTTAAATCCCGCCCGCATTGCCGCGGCGGTGTATCCTTGCGGATCTGTTATTTTGGAATTTTGGATAAAGTTCATTGTTGCTCCGTCAGTTTAGTCCAAGGGTTTCATCCAATCCCATCATCACATTCATGTTTTGAACCGCCTGTCCCGAGGCGCCCTTGATCAGATTGTCAATGGCGCTCATCAGGATCAGCCGTTGCCCGGAAATCACCATGCCGATATCGCAGAAATTCGTTCCGGCGACATGCTTGTTTTCAGGAATCTGACCCTTTTCCAAAACCCGTACAAAGGGTTCATCCTGATACCATTTTCGATAAAGGTTATGCAGCTCTGCCGCCGTTACCGACTTAGTCAGCCGCGTATAGATCGTATTGTAAATACCCCGCGTCATCGGGACGAGATGGGGCACAAAAACTATATCAACCGGTTTTCCAGCCATTTTGCTGAGTTCCTGTTCCATTTCCGGTTCGTGTTGATGGGACGCGACTTTATAAGCCGCCACATTCTCGTTACATTCCGGGAAGTGGAACGCCGGTTTGGGCGTCTTACCACCGCCGGAAATGCCGGTTTTGCTGTCCACCAGAATCGTCTCTGTTTCAATCAATCCGGCTTGCAGCACCGGCATCAACGCCAATGCGATCCCCGTTGGGAAGCAGCCCGGATTTGCGACGGTATTCGTCTGACGAATCTTCTCCCGATTGAATTCGGGCAATCCGTACACAAAAGCGGGCAGATTTCCTTTATCCAAATGCTTCACGCCATAGGCATTTATATATCGCTTCTCAGTATCCAGCCGATAATCGGCGCTGAGATCAATGATTTTCTTACCGAATTTTAAAAATTGCGGGATAATCTCCATACTGGTTTTATGAGGCAATCCGAAGAAGATAACGTCACTTGCATTGGCGATTTTTTCAACATCAATATCCACGCATTTCTGGTCACATTGCCCTTTTAATATCGGGAAAAGTTCCGAATAGGGTTTTCCAGCATCTGTTCTGACGGCCAGATTGCGAATCATGACCCGGGGATGTTTCAACAAGACTTTTACAAGTTCAAGACCGGTATAACCGGAAGCACCAACAATGGATACATTGATTTTATTCATAGTAAAGTACTTTTGATTTCTCATACTGTTTACCGATTTCCCGATAGGCGTCCCGGAAGGGAATCCCCTGTTTTACCAACTGATACGCTTTTTCCGCAGCGAAAAGTTCATCGGTCATGGCCACTTCACAATTCTCTTCAATGACTTTCAGATTCTGAAAAATCAATCCCGTGACATGGATAGAATCCAAAACTGCTGAAAAACCGCGAATGACCGCTTCTTTGGTCAGCTGGATATCCCGGTGGTAGCCGGAAATCAGATTGACCGATGTGTTTCTAACCTGGATTTCATAAGCAAAAATTTCATGATATTTCCCGCGTAATAATTCCAGAACATCGGGATTTTTTTTCTGCGGCATAATCGAGGATCCTGTTAGGAATTCTTCCGGTAAAATAAAATATGCCATCGACGGTAATGTAAACAGCACCAGATCGCTGGCGAGTTTATTAATATCCAGCATTACCTGACTGAGAACAGACAGGATAAAGGATTCAAACTTGCCACGGCTGTTCTGGGCATAGATAGGATTCTCCTGTATTCTGGCGAAACCAAGTTCCGTGGTGGTCATTTCCCGGTCCAGGGGCAGCGGAATCCCGTAGCCGGCGCCGGTTCCCAGCGGATTCTGATCCACCAGTTTCACAGCTGCTTTTATTAAGTCGAGATCATCGCTGAATGCGTCCTTAAACGCACCGGCCCACATGCCCACACTGGACGGCATCGCCTTCCGGGTATGGGTGTAACCCGGCATCGGGATTTCACCGAAAGTTTTTGTGAAATCATCAATGTGATTTATCGTTGCTTCGGTCATATTCAGACAGTTTTGCAGCTGCGCTTTACAATAAAGACGCACGGCGGTCAATACCTGATCATTGCGGCTGCGCCCGGTGTGGATTTTCTTTCCGGCATCACCAATCCGATCGATCAGATAATTTTCAATCGCTGTATGACAATCCTCATCCTCAAGTGCAATACTGAACTTGCCTTTTTTATCCAACTCAATGATCTTTTCGAGACCGTGCAAAAGCTCTTTTGTTTCATTTTCACTCAGGATACCAATTTTTCCCAACATGGCAGCGTGCGCTTTTGACGCAATACAATCAAAGTAAACTAATTCTTTGTCGAGGATATAATCCTGCCCGACGGTAAACTTCTCAATTTCCTTATCAAGCTGTTTAGTCTTCTGCCACAGTTTCATGAGTATCCTCCTTTTTCCGCCATTTGTACGGCATTTTCTTCTTTAAAACGATATTATGCGCTTTCAGGCGAATCGCATTGATTTTGATAAATCCCTTACAATCAACGGCATTGTAATTGCCTTCCACATCCATACTGGACAGTTCCTGGTCATAGAGCGATACCGGCGACTTCCGGCCAATGATATTGACATTCCCCTTGTAAATGGAAAGATAGACCGTGCCGTCGATCTTTTCCTGGCTTTTCTCAAATGCATACATCAGGAAATCCATCTCCGGTGAAAACCAGAAACCGTTGTAGATCAATTCCGAAAATTTCGGCGTCAGCATATCCCGGATATGCATCACCTCTTTATCCATGGCAATGCCTTCCAGGTCACGATGAGCCGCCCAGAGTATCGTTGCACCGGGCGATTCATAAACACCCCGGGATTTGATGCCCACGAAGCGGTTTTCCACCATATCCACCCGGCCAACGCCATTTTTACCGCCAATCTCATTAAGATACATAAACAGCTCCAGGGAATCAGTCTTTTCGACACCTTCACTTTGATTGGCAACCCGGATCGGGAATCCGTCTTTGAATTCAATTTCCAGAATAGTTTCTTCATCGGGAGCGTATTTCGGATGGACAGTTTTACTGAAAATATCTTCATAGGGACGGAATTCCGGATCTTCCAGGATACCGGCCTCATGGCTGATATGCATCAGGTTATCATCTTCACTGTAAGATTTTTCTATGGACGCCTTAACCGGAATAGCATACTTTTGGGCATAAGCAATCATATCGCTCCGTCCTTTGAATTCCGCCAGAAACCCCGGATCTTTCCAGGGAGAAATTACTTCGATTTCCGGATTCAGTGCATAAAAAGCAAATTCAAAACGCACCTGGTCATTCCCCTTACCCGTCGAACCGTGGGCAACCTTATTGCTTCCTTCAATGGCGGCAATTTCAATCTGACGTTTGGCAATTACCGGTCTGGCCAAGGAAGTGCCCAACAGGTAACGGCCTTCATATATTGCATTCCCCCGCAAAGCCGGGTAAATATAATCCATTACGAATTCTTCTTTCAAATCTTCAATATATACTTTTGAAGCACCGGTTTTTAATGCCTTCTCGCGAATCGCTTCAAAGTCCTCCTTCTGTCCCACGTCGGCAACATAGCAGATTACATCATATCCTTTATTGGACAACCATTTTAGTATTACAGATGTATCAAGACCACCACTATATGCAAGTATGACTTTCTCCTCTTTCATTATTCTCCTTCTGATATTTTTTTTATTAGGGTTAATTAGTGAAGGAGCCCGCGCCTAAATTCGGCTGCGCAGCTCCGGAAGACGGGAAATCAGCAGGTCTCTGAACTGCTCACTGGATACACTTTCAGCCATGATGATCAATACAGTATCATCACCGGCGATTGTTCCAATCACCTCACTGAGACCATACCGATCAATGATAAGTGCAATACTTGGCGCATAAGAGGGCATACATTTCAGGACCGCCAGATTATGAGAAAAGGTAATAGAACGACATGTATGAAGCGGGGAACTCTCTTCCAAATGAGTATAGTGTGTGGGTAACTCATTTGTAATTGAATAAATATGCCCTTTTTCATCATCGGGGATTTTAATGACTTTCAGGGCAGACAGGTCTCTGGATAATGTGGCTTGGGTAGTTGCAAAACCCCGATCTTGTAACATGGAGCGCAACTCTTCCTGATTGGAAATTTTTGAACTTCCCAGGATTTCCTGAATTGCCTTATGCCTATCTACCTTTTCTTTCATAATCTGTATATATATTCATTAATACTGTATAAATATACATTTTAATGCATATTCATGTCAAGTACTTTTTTATCGGCGCAGGGATTTATCTTTTTGGAACGCAAGATCGATTTACGGGATTTATTCAATTTCTACCATCCTTACATATAAATGGCATTCGAAGTTCCTGTCTTCAGGCGCATTTACTTTTGTTTTTCCGACATACTCCATGTATTTTATATAGAATTCGGGAGAGATTATGAAACAATGGTATGAAAAGTTATTCACCAATTATGCAAATTCCTATGATAAGGAAATATTCACTCAGGGTACTATCGCCGAGGTGGATTTCATAGAAAATGAAATAGGTCATGATACATCAAAAAAAATTATTGATATCGGTTGCGGTACCGGCCGTCATGCTGTTGAGCTGGCCAGGCGTGGTTATTCCGTTACCGGTATTGACCTTTCGGATTCACAATTGGCCAGAGCCAGAGAAAAGGCGGCAATTGCCGGTGTAAATGTTACATTCCTGAAAAAAGACGCTCGGGATTTTCACTTTGACGAACCCTTCGATGCGGCGATCATGCTCTGTGAAGGCGCATTCTCACTAATGGAAACCGACGAGATGAACTATCAAATTCTGGCCAATGCCGAAAAAGTACTCAAACCGGGCGGTCTGTTCATCTTCAGTTGCCTGAACGCACTCTTCCCACTCTACCATTCCGTAAAAGACTTTATCAATCAAAACACCGTTGACGATCACCTGGAGTCTGTTGAAAACAGTTTCGACCTGATGACATTTCGCGATCATTCAACGCTAACCATTACCGATGATAATGGTAAAAAGAAAACCATAACCTGCAATGAGCGCTATTACACACCGTCGGAAATCCACTGGCTGCTGAGATCCCTGAATTTCAGTACGATTGATGTTCTGGGTTGCGAGACCGGCGCCTTCCGCCGCAATAAAGAGCTCTCCACCGACGACTACGAAATGCTGGTCATCGCCAGAAAATAACAGGAGAATAATATGTCATTCAATGCTCTTTTTATTGCACACGCTCCCGATGCGGACAAAGCCATCCATCGCAGCCGGATCGAAACCGGTATGTATAAACTGCTTACCATTATTGTAAAATCACAGGCCGAAGCATTGGAGGTCTGTAATGAGCTGGTTGAAAAGGAAGACATTCATTCCATTTTGCTCTGTCCCGGCTTTTCCCACCAGGATGTGGCCGGGATTGTTAAAGCAACCGGCAATAAAGTTGCCGTAGTTGTCGCCCGCGGTGACGGCCAGTCGGGACGTATCGTTCAGGAAGCCATGCAGAAAGCCGGATACAGAAGGTAGATCATAATGAGCATTATTGATACCATCCGATTCCGCTCCTCACAGCGAAGCTACATCGCAAAACCGCTCAGCGCTGACATACTGAAACAAATAGAAGCGGTTTTACAAAAATGTCCGCCGGGACCTTTTCAAATCGATTCGCATTTCCAACTCATCCATAAATCCATCGCCGCCGACCAGAAAATCAAACTCGGCACTTACGGATTTATCAGCGGCGCTCAGCATTTCATCGCTGGCAAGACCGTCACGGGACCGGGCGCAATGGTGGATTACGGCTATCGGATGGAATGGATTATTTTACAGCTGACGGCGCTGGGATTGGGAAGCTGCTGGCTGGGCGGCTCCTTTTCACGCAGTGAATATGCAGAGTTAATGAATTTGAATGATAATGAAGTCATTCCTGCGGTTTCACCGGTGGGTTATCCTACGCAAAAACGTTCCCTGCGCGACCGGCTGATCCGGCTGGGTGCCGGTTCAGATAACCGTAAACCGTGGTCAGCGCTCTTTTTCGAAGACGATTTTGAACATCCATTGACACCGGTTAATGCAGATAATAATTTAACGGTTTTGGAAATGGTCCGTTTAGCGCCGTCGGCGTCGAACAAACAGCCCTGGCGGATTATTACAATGGATGGCAATTATCATTTCTATTTACAGCGCACACCCGGATACGGGCGAAAATATGCCAATATCGATCTCCAGAAAGTCGATCTGGGTATTGCCGTTTGTCACTTCGATCTGACAACGAAGGAAATGGGATTGACTGGTCATTGGGATAATCTGAATTCCGATATTCTCTTACCGGCAAATACGGAATATATTCTCAGCTGGATTCATCAATAACGAATAGATTAACCAACCGATTATTCAGTTCTTCCGATCGTACTCCCGGGCATAAGTACTCAGAATGACATTGTTTTTCTGAATACTTTTCCGGAATACCGCTGATTTCAGGGCGTCGGCTTCTGCTGCTCGATGTCGGCTCATATTGGCCGGACCACTGGGATTCATATCGATCAGCGCATCCATTTCTGAACTGACTTTCCCGATATGACAGACCAGCAGATTCAACTCATCCCGGTTCAGATTTTCAATTTGATTAATCAGAGTGGCTTTTTTCTTCCCGGGTGCTTCAGAGTACATGCCTTGCATGCGATAATCGGCCACAAATTCCGAGAAAATCAGACCGTATTCCTCGGCCAGCCGAAGCACAAGCTGATGAATATCCTCCCGCCGGTCCAGGGTTGACATATGGGTGTCACAGTAGCGGATGTCAAGACCGCTGCGCATTGCCCGTTCAATCTGGGCCCGCAATTCCGTTTCGATCTCAGAGAGTTTCGGATCGGCGGCATAGCTTAAATCCATGCGCGGAAAGAAATACCCGTTCTCATCAACCAGTGATGACACATTTCCCGTCACCACACAGGGTCCCCAGCGATAATTCTTCCATTCGCTGTTGAGGGTCAGATGAATCCCGAAGCAAACATTGT
>JAFGXZ010000281.1 GCA_016936335.1 Fidelibacterota bacterium | reverse complement strand
TCCATTGAAAGAAGTCAGGTGATAATGACTGATGGTCAGCGTATTACGGTTTCTGACCAATACAAAGATGTTTTTATGGATTATTTGAACAGAACCGCCTTATAAATTTTTTTTGAGGTAATCAGGTTTTTCATCCATAAAAAACGCCTGTTTGTCTATTTCATTTGGTCGGAGTTTTTCCTACAACTACTTTCGCGAAGTTTTTTAAACTAATAATTATGAATTCCTCCAAATCAGAACATTTTCAGATAATTAGAGTTGCTTTAACCGTAATTTTTGGATTGTCGATTACCGTAATTATCATTTTTCTAAACTCTTGCCATAGCAATCGAAAAATTATTGGTGCGTATCAAACATCGGTTTTCGACTCCAAAGCGGCAGTTTATCCTTACTACAATTCAGAATCGATGATGTCTGCAATGGTGAGCAATAATGACAGCAATCTTTATATTGCTCTCAAGTTTTACAAACAGGAGATTCAGTTTCAGATGGTTACATCAGGAATGACGTTGACAATCGACACAGCAGGAAAAAAAGATGGTGGTTACAGTGTGATTTATCCGTTAGGGCGAAAGAGTCGAATGGAAGTTGGTGATCCAAATCAAAAGCCTTCGGGGGCTATGATGCGGGGAAATATTGGTAACGATAGACGCGATCACATTTTAATGGCTATGGGGCCATCCATGCTTCTTTCAGGTTTTGATGGACTCGAAAAGCGTGAATATCAGCTTCATAATTGTGGTTCCATTGCAATAAAAACGGTTTTGGATAGTAACAATTTTTTGTTTTATCAGTTGCAAATTCCCTTTGCTCAAATGCAAACCTTAAGAAATACGTATCGGAATTTGGATACCAATCGAGTTTTTCATTTGAACATTAATATCAAAGCGGTTTCTATTTCAAGACCGCCGAATCATCCAAATGGAGGCGGTATGCAACATCCTCCGGGTCAAGGTGGCGGCATGCGCCCTTCCGGCGGTCCACCTCCGGGCGGCGGTCAGGGTGGTCCTCATCCAGATATTTCTCAGGTCTCGAACGACATCCGTTTAAGAATTCCTTTTGTCCTGAAATTGAATGATTTATAATAATCTTACAGCAAAAATTATGATTAAAAAAATTGTGCTGATACCCTTAATGGTATTATGGGGATTGGCATTGCAAAGCCAAAATTTGATTATCAGCGGACGAATCATGGAGTCAGACTCCGTTTCAAGTTTACCAGGAGCCAATGTGGTGCTCTTTTCTTTGCCCGACAGTTTATTGGTAAAAGGAATCGTTAGTTCTTCCAATGGTTTTTTTGAGTTAAATAATATAAAATCAGGTAATTATGTATTAAAAATATCCTATCTTGGTTATCAGGAATGGAGTCGAAAAGTTGTGATACGTGAAAAACCGATTAATTTTGGTCGCATTATTATGCAACCAAATGCCCAGATGCTTGAGGCTGTAAAGATTGAAGCAATTCAAACAAGAGTAAAAATTAAAGGTGATACCACTGAGGTGAATGCTGATGCTTTCAAAGTGAATCCTGATGCTTCGGCTGAAGACTTGGTGAAAAAGATGCCTGGAGTTACTACTTCAAACGGGCAGTTGAAGGTAAATGGCGAAGAAGTAAAGAAAGTGCTGGTTGATGGTAAAGAATTTTTTGGTGAGGACCCAACGGCATCTCTGCGAAATTTGCCGGCAGAAGTTGTTGGCTCTGTGCAGTTTTACGATAAAATGTCTGATCAGGCTGAATTTACGGGATTCAATGACGGTGATGAGCAAAAGACTATCAATATTTTGACAAAGGACGGTAAAAATCAGGGCTTTTTTGGGAATGTTTACGGAGGAATTGGTTATCCCTCCGTTTATAATACAGGGGGAGCTTTAAATTTTTTCAATGGCGAGCAGCGTATTTCGATTATTGGGATGTCGAATAATATTAATCAACAGAACTTTAGCATCTCGGATATTATGGGATTGATGAGCAATGCGGGCGTGCGTCCAGGTCCGGGTGGCGGTGGAAGAAGCTTCGTGAATAATTTTTTCTCGGGTTATCAAAACGGTATCACCCAAACGAATGCATTTGGATTGAATTATATGGATATTTGGGGTAAAAAATGGGATGTGAATGCAAGCTATTTTTTTAATCAAACAAATAATAGTAATGAAAATCAGATAGTTAGAAACTATTTTTCCGATATTACGCCACAGTATTCCGAACAATCTAATTCCGAAACAAATAATATTAATCATCGTTTTAATGCTCGGCTACAGTATAAAATTAATGATAAAAATAAATTTACGCTCACTCCTCGTCTTACGGTTCAGGTGAATGATTATTCCGCTACTTCTCGAAGTTTTAGTATAAATATGCTTTTTGCTGATACTGTAAACGATTTAAATATAGGTAGTTGGCAAAAAAATTCCGGTTTTACTTTTGATAACGACATTTTATTTCAGCATAAATTTGCAAAAAAAGGCAGAACAATTTCCCTAAATTTTAATACGCAATTGCAACAATCGAATGGGGAAGGCGCCTATCAATCTATTACTAAATACTTCGATTCGGTTTCTGATTCAAGCCTTGTAAATCAGGATTATACCAGCAATCAGAATAATAGTACCTGGGGTGGAACTTTAAGTTATACAGAACCTTTTGGCAAGAACAGTCAATTGATGGCGAAATTGCAGACATCCGTTACAAATAATTTTTCCGAGAAATTACTATTTAATCTATCCGATATGCCGAATCCAGGAATGGACTCAAACTTATCAAATGAGCTTGATTATGAATATTATAGGAATATTGGCGCGATTGGTTATCGTTTCTATAAAAAAGGATTAAGCGTGACTGC
>JAFGXZ010000280.1 GCA_016936335.1 Fidelibacterota bacterium | reverse complement strand
GGTACTTTTGGGCATATATCCATTCACGCGATATTTAGTTGCTTTCTTAAAATAAATTTACTTGTCATATCATTTTGCCCGCGTAATTCAATGTTTAAGTAATTTATATTAATCAAAACTTTTTGGGAAGAATAAACATTTTTACGCACTTCGCTGTTGTTTTTCATGGAAAATTAGGATTAAACATGTTAAACTGTTTAGTTATTTCAATTATTATAACTTGCGGGCATTATGAGTGAAATATATGATGTATTGTTGATTGGCGCCGGGTCCGCCGGTCTTTTCGCGGCCGATCGTTTGGCAGAATCCGGCCTTAATGTTCTGGTTGTTGACCGCGGTGGCGAACCGGAGAAACGCAAGGATATGAACTTCGGTGTGGGGGGCGCCGGCACATTTTCCGACGGGAAGTTGAATTTGACCCATCGGATAGGTGGTGATCCTCAGAGCTTTGGACGAACCGCCAGCGAAGTTGAGACATATATTGAGAAAGTCGATACCATATTTACTGAAATTGGTGTGGATGGCGGTTACTCCGGCACCGATGGCAAATCTCTTCAAGACTTAATGCGAATGGCCCATTCTGTGGGTGTGGATTTTATCTATGCCAAACAGCGTCATATCGGCACCGATCGTTTGCATGTTGTAACGGACCATTTTTATAAACGTCTGATCAGGCAGGGAATAAAATTTAAAGTAAATTCCCGTATTCGGACAATTGAACAGGAAGATGATATTTTTGCAGCGTTTTGCGACGGGGAGAATTTTCGGGCTAAATCAATTATTGCCGCTCCGGGACGTGCCGGTGCGTACTGGCTGCGTGAACAGGCGAAAAAATTAAACATTAACAATATGTATGGGCCGATTGATGTCGGTGTTCGGGTTGAATTTCCGGCGGATATCTATGCGGAAATTGCCAAGGTAATGTATGATGCCAAATTTCGGCTCTATACCAAATCCTATGACGATCTTGTGCGCACATTCTGTACAAATCCAAATGGCTATATTGTCAAAGAAGAATTTGATGATTTTGTACTGGTCAATGGGCATGCTAAATGGAATTCAAAAACGAACAATACAAATTTTGCATTGTTATCGCGGGTGTCACTGACGAACCCTGTTGAAGATACAACAAAATATGGACGGGACATTGCCCGGCTGGCGACCACTATCGGTGGCGGCAAACCGATTCTGCAGCGTCTGCGGGATTTTGTGGATGGCCGCCGCTCGACCTGGGACAGGATTGCTAAATCGGCGGTGACGCCAACCTTGACCGATGTGACCCCGGGTGACATCGCCATGGCTTTTCCGCAACGAATTGTTACCAACCTGATGGAAGGCTTAAGCGTGTTGAACCATATCATTTCTGGACTTGAGTCCAATAGTACATTGCTTTATGCTCCGGAAATTAAATTTTATGATACAAAGTATCAGGTCTCACCAAATCTGGAAACCAACGTCAAGAATTTCTTTGTGGCCGGCGATGCCAGTGGTCATAGCCGGGGAATTATCTATTCTGCTGTCACCGGTATCCTGGCGGCAGAAGGTGTTTTAACAAATTTAAAGCAGTGAGGGGGAAATGGCTGATTTATTAACAGAAAAAAAATCAAACCGCTTGATTGCCCTGGATGTTTTCCGAGGTGCGACCATTGCGTTGATGATCACGGTAAATAATCCGGGGAGCTGGTCGCATATCTATGCTCCGCTCAGGCACGCCAAATGGTTTGGGTGTACCCCGACGGATCTGGTATTTCCATTTTTTTTATTTATTGTCGGCGTGGCAATGTGGATATCCTTCAATAAATTTGATCACAAGCTGTCTTCAGAGGCCGGGAAAAAAATCCTGCGGCGGACAATTCTGATTTTTTTAATCGGTCTTGGTTTGAACATGCTTCGACCGGTGGATAATTTTGCTGAACTATTTACCAAGCTGAGAATTGTCGGAGTGTTGCAACGGATCGCCCTATGCTATGGAATAGGTTCCGTGCTTGTATTGACGCTTGATAAAAAACGGGTAGCCTGGGTTGCCGGTGGTATGCTGGCGTTTTACTGGCTGCTCCTGGCGGCGACTGGCGGATTTGAAATTGAAGGAACGCTGGCACGACGTTTTGATTTGTGGATATTAGGTTCCGGTCATGTCTATCATGGTTATGGAATGCCCTTTGATCCGGAGGGATTCCTCAGCACGATCCCTGCCATTGTGACCGTCATTTTAGGCTATTTTACCGGCAGTATGATTACTGCAGAACCAGATCGCAAAGCGCTTGTTAAAAAATTGGTCACTAACGGTCTATTAATTACAATAGGCGGTTTATTCTGGGGACTGTTCTTTCCGATTGGAAAACCGATCTGGACCAGTTCCTATGTGCTATATACCGGCGGACTGGCAATGATTGTGCTGGGCATTGCCATTTTATTTATTGATGTTCTGGGTTTTAAAAACTGGACAAAACCATTTGTTGTCTTCGGAGCGAATCCGCTTTTTATATTTGTGTTATCGGGACTTGTTGCCAAATTTCTTGTTTACGTTGTCCGATGGCAGAACGCTTCTGGTAATGTAATAACTCTCAAAACCTGGTTATATGATCAGGTCTTTGTTCCACTGGCAGGTGGTAGCCTGATTAACGGATCGCTCCTGTTTGCATTGACCCTGATCGTGATTTACTGGCTTATTTGCGATGTGTTATACCGGAAAAAGATATTTATTAAAATATAATTGAAACGCCGACAATATAATGACAGATTTTGAAGACACCCGATGGCTTGGAAAAATTATTCAGTCCGGTAATACCCGGGATGAAATTTTGTTGAAAATCTGTCAATATTTGAAAACCAAAATCACTCATTATAACTGGGTTGGTTTTTATATCGCCGATCCGGAAAAACGCGTACTCAATTTAGGACCTTACAGTGGGGCTCCGACCGAACATGTCTGTATTCCCTTTGGCCGGGGGGTTTGCGGGCAAGCCGCCGAGACAATGGCAACTGTACTTGTTCAAGATGTAAATAGTGAGTCTAATTACCTGGCATGCAGTCTTGACGTAAAATCCGAGATCGTAGTTCCCATTTTAAAAAATGGTCAATTTGTTGCCGAGCTGGATATCGATTCACATCAAAAAAATTCATTCAAAGATCAGGACCAGATATTTCTTGAGAGGATGGGACACGAAATCGCCGATTTATTTTAAATTAGTTAGATTGAAACAAAATGCCCTTACGATTGTTGGAAGACGTAACAGAAATATAATTTGGTGTAATCAAAAAAGTGCATGTAATGTATCAAGAAAAGGAAATATAGCGTGAAGAAACGATTTCGCTGGGTGACCATACCCGGTATTTTTATGATTTTGCTTGCGGTAATGCTGACATTATCCCCGTTTGGAAAGAAGATCGCCGCTAGTGGCAACGACCTGTACCTGAAGCTCAAAGTGATGAATGATATCATTGGAATTGTCAATGATTACTATGTTGAGGTCCCGGATTGGGATGCGGCCATGGAGGGTGCTTATTCAGGGCTGATGGAGAAATTGGATCCCCATTCATTCTATATTGAAAAAAAGGATCTGTCGGGAATTAACGAAGAATTTAGCGGAAAGTTTGAAGGAATCGGAATTGAGTTTGATGTTCTGGATGGGTATATAACCGTGATTTCACCGGTGGCCGGTGCGCCGGCGGAGAAAGTCGGGATTGAAGTTGGTGACAAAATTGTAAAAATAGATGGAGAATCCGCCTATAAAATAAAACGTGAAAACGTGTCAAAGAAATTGAGAGGCCCCAAAGGTACGGCCGTCGAAGTCACTATCCGACGACAGGGGGTAGAAGATTTTGATGTGACAATCATCCGGGACGAAATCCCGTTATATAGTGTGTCTGCGGCTTTTATGGTGGATGACAGTAGCGGGTATATTTTTGTGAATCGGTTCAGCGGAACTACCGCCGATGAATTAAAAAACGCGCTTGGGCGCCTAAAGTCCGAAGGGATGACACGCCTGGTTCTGGACCTGCGGAATAATGGTGGTGGTCTCATGGATCAAGCCGTGGAAATTGCCGATATGTTTCTTGACGGCCACAAGATGATCGTATATACCAAGGGTCGGATTCGGGGCGCAAATGAGGAATTTTATTCCGGTCGGATAAATGGTTTCGGAGATATTGGCGTTGTCATACTATTGAACCGGGGCTCGGCCAGTGCTAGTGAAATTGTTGCCGGGGCAATTCAGGATCATGATCGGGGATTAATTATTGGAGAAACCAGTTTTGGAAAGGGACTTGTCCAGAGACAGTATCCGCTTCGGGACGGCTCAGCTATCCGAATGACGGTGGCGCGCTATTATACACCCAGCGGACGTTTGATTCAGCGTCCCTATGACGGTACATTGGAAGAGTATTATGAAGATTTTTATGAAGTAAATCGGGATTCTGTTCTGGCTGTTGAAGACTCCGTCAAGGTTCGGCCGCAATACCAGACATCGGCAGGGCGCGTTGTCTATGGCGGGGGTGGAATAGCACCGGATCATCCCGTGAAATTTGATCGTGATTTATCCGCTGATACCTATAAATTATTACGGCATCCGTCCAGGGTATTGTTTGAATATACGACCCGGATAGCCGAAGAGTATAAACGGTATAAAAACAAGAAAGACCGATTTTTTGACAAACTTGAAATCAGCGATAAAGACTTTGAGACGTTTCTCGAATCTGCCCGTGCAAAAGAGATCAAGGTGGATTATGAAAAAATTCGGAAGGACTCTGATTATGTTAAAATAATGCTGAAAGCAGAACTGGCGCGGGAGTTCTGGGGTTATGATGAATACTACAAAGTTATTCGCATATATGATAACCAGGTAGAGGCGGCCATACAATATCTTGATGAGGCCCAGGCAATGTTAACAAGGGCTGGGGAGTAAAACTTTTCTCGTCGATAATAATGTTGACTTTTTGGAAATATAGACGTAAAATTATCAGCATTTTAACAAGTATTGAGTGAATAAGAATGGAGGATAATTTCTGATGTTAATTGATCTTTTCAATCAAGGTGGGGTCTTCATGTGGCCTATTCTAGTGCTGTTCATTTTCGGACTCATGATCTGTCTGGAAAGAGTTTACACGCTGTCCAAGGCATCCCTGACTACAAAACGCTTCATTCCGAAACTAAGTCAGGCATTGAAAGAAGAAGGTGTTGCGGCGGCATTAAAAGTATGTGAAGAAACGCCGGGTCCGATTTCGGAAATCTTTCATGCTGGCCTGTCACGTGCTGATAAGGGCGTTGAAGCTGTTGAAAAATCCATTGAGGCGGCCGGTTCCGTTGAGATGGCTTTTCTTGAAAAGGGTATGATCTGGTTAGCGACTGTTATTACCGTAGCGCCGATGCTTGGCTTTACCGGGACAGTTTCCGGTATGGTTGGCGCCTTCCAGGATATTGCCGCGGCCAATAATATTTCTCCGGCAATTGTGGCTTCCGGTATTTCCGAAGCTCTTTTAACAACTCTGTTTGGCCTTATTGTTGCCATGACTATCCAGGTGTTTTACAATATGTTTACTGCCCGCGTAGATAGCATCGTGGTGGATATGGAAGAAAACTCAATCAATTTAATTGATACTTTGACAAGCCAAATAAACAAGAAAAATTAAGAGCCGTAAATTATGAGCTTATTGAAGAAAAAAGGTGTACGTGAGGCGGAAATGCCATCAGGCTCCCTGGCGGATATTGCTTTTCTGATTCTCATCTTTTTTATGGTTGCCACCACAATCGATATGGATAAGGGTATTGGAATTGTGCTACCCTCTGAGGGTGGTGAAGTTGAGATGTCCAGCAAGAATATTACCAATATTCTTATCGATCCTCGGGGAACGGTATTGATGGATGATAAAGAGGTCGAGATTCGTGATATAAAAGGAGTTGTAGAAAACCTTCAGATGCAGAATCCCAAGATGGTTTTTTCAGTCAAAGCGCACGCCCGTACAAAATATAAAGTTTATATTGAAGTTCTTGATCAGTTAAAACAGGCCAAGACACGCGTTATATCGATTGCGGAATAAGGAGCAGGGCATGCAATTCAAGAAAAAAAGTAAAATGAAAATCGCGATTCCCACCGCTTCGATGCCGGATATCGTTTTTATGCTGATCTTCTTTTTTATGGTTTCTTCTGTGCTGAGAACTCATGAAGGATTAAATGTTCTTTTGCCTAAGGCCAAACAGATCGAGAAACTGGAATCCCGGGTGCATGTTACCTATATCTGGGTTTCCAAAGAGGGAATGATTTCTATCGACGGCAGACTTTTTCAAGTGCAAAGTATTCGAAACATTATGTATGAAAAAAGAACTACTGATCCGCAACTGATTGTATCTGTCCGTGCCGATGAGCTGGTAAACATGGAAATGGTGAGTAGTATTCATAAAGAATTACGTTTGGCAGACGCGCTGGCGGTGAATTATTCCACAAGAGCAATGTAAGGACGAAAAATGATTATAAGACAAAATCCCGAAGTAAGTCTTAAATTGAGATATCCTCTGATATTGCGGGTAGGTTTGGTATTTACACTGTTGGTAATGATCTTGTTGTTCGCACTGATACCAAAACCGGGCGAAGGTGACCGTGTCCAGAAAGAAATCCGTATCGAAATCGAGACGATCGACATTCCGGTGATTGAACAACAGATGGAGGCCGCCAAGCCACCATCCCGACCCTCCATTCCAATCGAAGTTGAAAACGATGATCTTTTGGACGACGTAACCATTGATATGAATACCGATATATCCAGCTATGAAGCGTGGGATGCACCGCCGCCGCCACCGGAAGAGGACGACGGCCCACGGGTACGGTTTATTCCTTATGATGAACCCCCGGAACCGGATGGTGGTTTTGCTGCGATTCAACGTAATGTTGTGTATCCGGAAATTGCCCAGGAGGCGGGTATCGAGGGGACCGTTGTGGTTCAGGCCTTTGTGAATGAATTTGGCAAAGTAACCGAATGCATTATTTTAAAGGGCGTCCCTAATACCGGGCTCGACGAGGCCGCTATTAATGCCATTAAAAAGACCAAATTTAAACCAGCGAAACAGCGCGACAGAAATGTTGGTGTATATATTTCTATTCCGGTAATATTCAAGTTACAGACTAATTAAGAATTGGTTTATAAAATAAACACAGACAAAATGCAGTAGATCTACTGCATTTTGTCTTTAATAAAAACGATGTATTCGCACAAAGCCAGTCCACAGGTCTAAATCAAAAGCCTGATGCCCAAATGGTGAAATATCGTATTCCATTGGTGGATATAAAATAAAGCGCAATCCCGAAAACCGGTCTTGATGAAGCGGTGCTTAATGCAGTTAAAAAGACCAAATTTTATTCGGCCAAACAACGGGACATCGATGTTGGCGTCTATATTGTTATTCCTATAGAATTTCAGATGGAATAGAAAATATATCAGGGCTGATAACTGATAGTCAGTATGTGGGGATTGTTTAATCCTTCCGGCATAAACAGGTAGGCATAATCAAAAGTAAAACGGTCGAGGTGAATTCCGAACCCGATCGATTCCCGGTTTTCGGACCCGGTATGGGCGAAACCACCCCTGACAGACAGAATATTCCGATACACAAGTTTAGCCCCGGCTTGTGCAAACGCTTCATCGGAAACCATATTTGATCCAAGATTCAAACCAATTGCCCCGTTAAGATTGTTTCCTTCAAATATTTCAGGCCGGACAATGCCAATATTGAGAATCGCCGGCAGACTGTTTTCGTTTTTGTCGGATTGAAGATATCCGATATTTTGTAACATGACAGATACGTCCAGCATGCTGGGAGCGTTCCAGCGGGCACCGATGTCGAATGCAAAACCATTGTCCGTGTATGTATAGAGATGTTCATAGAGATATTTGCCGGTGATACCAACGGTAATCTTGGAGAATGGCGACCAGGCATATGCGGCAGCTACGGACATATACTGTGGCTCGACGCGTGCAAGAGGCTCGTCGGTGGGTATTTCACGAACCTCAACACCGGGAATACGAACATAATTTAATCCAAAAGCCAAAAATGATTTTCTCAATGGAATTGAAAAAGCCAGTGCGTCAATAGTGATTTCAGAAAACCAGAAATGGTGAGAGATTGAAAATGTAGTTTCCGTGTTGACGATCCCGACAGGATTTTCAAATAGGGCCAGCGGTGACTGACTGGATTGCGAAAATACCGTCATTGTGGCTGCCGACTGTGCAGAAGCAGGAATCTGTAAAAAAGACATTCCGCTGTTCAATAGCTCGGCATTTAGAGCGTGAATGAGCATAGCAAATAATAGTAAAATTGGCAATATTTTTTGTTTCATTGAATTACCTGTAATATCAAAACTTGAATTCCCAGGAGAAGACATGAGTACTGCCCTCGCCGACCAGGCCAATCATGGCGCTGTAATCAATCTGGGTTTGAATATTTTTTATAAATCCGTATGCCAGGCCGGCACCGAAAGTCGGGTTGACATTGTCCATTCCCATTCTCAGAAAAAGGATATCGCTGACAAGGTATTCACCACCAAAATGGACCCGGTAATCCTGTTTATCGGAGAGTTCAACATCACCGATGAAGGCGAAAATGGAATTATGACGATAAGCCAGGCCGATTTTTAAAATTTGCGGGAAGGTATCGGTATAGTTGCCACCCTGATCACCAAAAAGGTCCTGAGTATTCCAGGTGTAGCTGGCACCAATATCTTTTAAAAGAATACCAATTGCAATGCGATCGAAGGGTTTAATTAATACGCCGATATCAAATCCAAGACCACTACCGGTCAGATCAAGCATGCTGTGGCTTAATATTTTAAAATTTAAACCAACCGATATCCGACGGTGGAAGGCATTGGAAAAGGACAAGTAAACAACGTTTTCACCGGTATCGTAGACTTCGTCGGGAATGCCGGTGGATGTCCGGCCTTGAATATCAGTGACCCCGGCATGCATCCAGGCAACCGAGATTCCGGCAGTGGGCTTAAGCGGAAACGCCAGACCGACATAATGCAATTGGCGGTCAAGGCTGAGGAAATAATAGGTTGTTGACAGGTGACGGTTTTTCAGAAAGGAGAGACCGGCGGGATTATAATAGGCGGCAAATCCATTTTCACTGTCGGCAACCCCGGAATTTCCCATGGCCAGTGATCGGGCACCCAGCCCCATTCGTAAAAAGGAACCGGCATAACCGGCATTGTCTCCGGTTTCTGCTGAAGTTATACAAACGCCAATTAGTATTAGGAAAATAATCCGCAATAAGTTCATTCCGGTTATTTTACAACGATAAGCTTTGTCCAGTGTGCAGTCTCCTTATCGTTTTCTTTAATGGTCAGTTTGCAAAAATATGTGCCGTTAGCGACGATATCGCCGGCTCGGTTGCGGCCATTCCAGATCTCGCTGTTATCTTTGGTGTTGGTGATATTGATATAATGTAATTCACCTTCGTAAACCCGATCCATGGAAAAATCAAAAACTTCGAGTTTGACGGTGGCTGCATTTTCCAGGTAGTACTGAACTCGAACATGCCCGTCACCACCGGCAAGGTTGTGAAAATTCGGAGCAAATGGGTTTGGATATGCGTAAATTTCTGGTTGACCCGCCTGGTTTGTGGAAAGATACTGACGATAAGTTGACCAAATGACGCCGTCATTCGCTGTTTTGGCAATTCCGTCGGAGGTGCCCAACCAGAGATAGGATAATCCCTGCCGTGTATCAACCCCGGCCGCATAGACATCTTCTGAAAAGAGATGTTCGTTTTTTGCAGTATCTACGGCGTGATCAAACAATGCCCAATTTTCACCGTCGATAGATTTATAAAGCCCGTTTTCAGTACAGACGTACACTGTCGGACCGTCAAATGCAAAATTGTAAATCCGTTCGCCAACCAGTGTCCGGCTCCAGGTCAATCCTGCATTCGTTGTTTTATTGACCCCTCGGATTTCATTGCTTCCCTCAGCCGTCAGTGCGCCGACCCAGATCGTTTCCTGACCATTGTAGTATTGCCGGGCCAGGGCGACAATGAAATTCCCAGAGAGATTTGAATTTTGAGCATTGAATTTTTGCCAGCGAATACAGTCATCGGATTCAATAATTCCCAGGTTGACACCATCGGCTGTACCGATCCAGACGGTATCGCCATAGGAAATAACACTGAAGCCCTTATGATTATGATTCCCATATTGAGCAGGATCTCTTGGATTTATTTCAAAATCAATCTCATCACTGCAAAGAAGCATGTCCAGTTCGTCGCTAGGTAGCGGCAGACGCTGCCAGCTCTTTCCAAAATCCCGACTTCGCCGGATTCCGCCTGCCCAACTGGTAATGTAAACGATGATGGAATCATCGTCGATTCTTGTAATGGAAATGTCCCAGGTTGTATTGCTTACCGGAGTAGTAATCGGTAAAAAAGAAACAGTGTCTCCATTCCAGATATCCGTCTTATCTCCAGTGGAATCCACCGGTTGCGGAATATAGGTCCAGCTCTCACCGAAATTTTTTGAATACGCCAGGCCGCCACCGGTCTGCATTTCGCCTTCCGTGGTGGTGGAATCAAAAACCCCTGCCACCCAGATAATTGAATCCAGTACGGCAATGGCAGAAATACCGCCCTTTGGCAGATTATTGTCTCCGGGATAATAGGTGTAGTAATTCTCGCCGAAATCTTCGGTTTTGCTCAACCCCCCGCCGGTTGCGAACCAGATCAGTGAATCTCCCTGGAATGCAATCTGGGTGATACCATTACTGCCAAGCCCTTCATATACCTGGGTAGAATCGCTTAAAAACGGTTTTGATAAGCGAAATGCCTGGCCGAAAAGGCCCAGAGACAGAGATAATGTGAAAATTGTCAGTCGTTTGATCATGGTTTAATGGTAAAATTATTATCGCTGATATCGTAGCGACTGGGTTTGTCGGCATCAAAGATTTTAAGGTTACAATTTGCGGAATTTTCGTATGGAATAGTCCAGTCGTAAAAACCCTTTGCGGAAAATTCAGTGGTCACGGTTTCATAACTGGGCGATGAGGAATTGGCGTTTGTGGTATATTGTATTGTTACTCTGTTGATATAGGCACTTTCCCAGGTGATTTTATATGTCTGATAGGGGCGTAACGTATCCGCCCAGTTTGGTGTCAGAAGATGGACACCGGGATTTGTGATGATTTTTTTAAGGGTGTCACTAACTGCGCCATGAATGTCTTCAGAGACAAAATAAAAGATGAAATCACCCTGAAGTTCACTGTTTTTATTGGACGGTTGTTGTACGGTGTAAATGCCGTCATTAGCAATTTCATCGCCCCAGTTTCCGGAAGCCAGGCCATCATCGCTGAGAAAAAACCATGTGGAAGTAATGTACTGATCATCGGGACGTAAAACAGAGTATGTGACGGATCCAATGTCATCTGCCCCCTGGGGATCAGTGACTCGAATTTTAAATATGAGAGTATCGCCCTTTTCAAAAGTACTTGGTAGCTCGATAGCAAACAACTCGGGCGGGCTATTCGGCGCAACCAGCTCTTCCCGTTCTTCAATGCTGCTGCTGTTACCATCTTCGTCATAAGCCTGAACACTGACACGATAATAGCCATCATTGCCGGCCAGTGCCGTTGAATCGAGGAGATAGGAAAAAACTCCATCCTGATTAATGATATCCAGTGGTGGCCCAAGGTCAAAAAGGTAACTTTTCAGAAATAGTTCCTCATCCGACGAATCAAGAGAGTCTCTTTGGTACAGGTAAAAAACCACCGAATCAATGGTTTCCAGCCCCTGGGGATCGAAAACATCGGCCGAAATAAACAGGGATTTATTTGTCTGGGAATAATTGAGTGTCACGGATTCAATGACCGGATCTGTTGAAGACCCTTCGGGTGTGGTATTGACACAAGCCGCCAGCGCAAGTAGAACGATTATTATGATTAAAACAATTCTGTTCATGTTACTCCGTAGCCAGTGCCGCCCATTCATCCTGAAACATCTCATCCTTAAAAACCAAGCCGTAATTTAGCACTTTCGATTTAAACATGGCATATTCATCTTTCAGAATGCCGGTAAAAATACAGGGGGGTACTTTTCCATGTTTTATGATATTTTCCAATAAAGTCAGATTAGGCTTCCTTTCAATGTTGCTGAGAACGAGATCATAGGTGTAATCGCTGTGTTGCGTGATGTCTCCAATGGTGAGTTTATAACGGTCACAAATGTCGTTTAGTTCCATTTGTTCCCGAAAATTGCCTTCAATGTCCGGGTCGATGTCCCATGCATCGACGAAACCGGCTCCCAGCTTAAGCGCAGCGATCGTCAGTATTCCGTTTCCGCAACCGGCATCCAGAATCGTCATTCCCGGACGGACCATTTTTTCTAATAATTTCAGGGCCATCTGGGTTGTGGCGTGGGTTCCGGTGCCGAACGCCATTCCCGGAATAATGGCGATTTGGATTGGTTCCGGGCCATGATATTCTTCCCAGTGAGGATAGATGGCAATCCCGGGACTGATCCGGATCGGTTTAAAGTAATTCTGCCAGTTGAGGTGCCAGTTCTCATTTTGGACAAGGGTTTTCGTGTAATTGACTTTTGTGTCCGGGAAAAACTGAAATATTTCCAGAATGTTTTTATCAATGCCAGCTTCTTCGTCGGCATTGAAATAAGCGTCAATCGAAGTTTCTTTTTCTATAAGTCCGAGACAGGGAATGTCGGCCAGCAGGGCTACCAGAATCTCGTGGTCATAGTCTCCTTTTGAAAACTCATAACGCAGCCACTGTTTAATGTTTTTTTTCATTCAGAGTTGTCCCCGGGAGAATATATGTAATCGTAAAG
>JAFGXZ010000279.1 GCA_016936335.1 Fidelibacterota bacterium | reverse complement strand
TGCTGACCACCGGCGCCACTGGCCCGGTATGTATCAATTCTCAACTCCGACGGATCAATATCCAGGTCAACGTCTTCAGCTTCCGGCAATACCGCAACTGTAGCGGCAGATGTGTGAATTCGGCCGGAAGTCTCGGTTACCGGAACTCGCTGTACCCGATGCACACCGGATTCAAATTTCAGTGTCCCGTAAACACCACTACCACTGATTGAAAAAATGACTTCCTTCAGGCCACCGATGCCGATCATATTGCTGGATAATTCTTCGACTTTCCAGTTTTTTCGCTCCGCATATTTGATATACATACGATAGAGGTCCGCAGCAAAAATGGCGGCCTCATCTCCACCGGTACCGGCACGAATTTCGACGATGGCATTTTTATCATCGTTCGGATCTTTGGGGATTAGAAGAATTTTAAGTTCTTCCTGAAGTTCTTCTTCGCGAACTTTAAGATGATCAATCTCTCCATAAACCAGTTCCTTTAATTCATTGTCGGAACCTTTAAGAATTTCCTGGTCATCTTCAAGGTTTTTAAGAACGGCCAGATATTCTTTTGATTTTTCAACAATAGGCTGCAGATCTTTGTGTTCTTTGCCCAGTTTTTTATAGCGATCCTGATCGGAAAATACTTCCGGTTTCGCTAATTCTCGTGATAATTCCTCCGAATGCCGTTGGATTTCAAGGAGTTTGTCTTTCATAAAATTACCATTTACTCAACCGCTTCCGCGATAAATTTTTGACCAACATATTTATCAAAAGAATCACCAAAGGCCGTCTTAAGAGCAATAATTGCCACTTCCAGTTGTTCATCGCTGGGTGGTTTTGTTGTAATCCGCTGCAGCCATAAACCCGGCGCAGACAGACTGCGGCCCCACCAGGAATTTTGATGTTTAGAGGTCACTTTTAAAAACTCATAGCCCACTCCGGCAACCACCGGCATCATCAACAGGTGAAAAATCAGACGCATCGGAAGTGTAATATTGCCTACAATGGCAATAATTGCCGTATCAATTAAAGCAAACATCAGGATCGACGATAATAAAACAATAAAAATAAAACTGGTGCCACAACGGGGATGAAAGGTTTCAAACTTTCGGCTGTTCTCTATGGTCAGATCATCACCGTTTTCAAAGGTAAAAACGATTTTATGCTCGGCGCCATGATATTGAAAAAGCCGCTGTATATCCTTCATCAGCGAAATTACCCATAGGTATACCAGAAAAAAACCAATCCGCCACAGTCCGGCGACTATATTAAATGCAAAGGCCTTTTTTTCAATGTTCAGCAATTCTGTTGTAATGTACAGAGGTAAAAATCCAAACAGGACAAATCCAAGCAGCAAAGCAAAAGCCATTGTCAATCCGGAAACAAGTTTGTTTTCTTCCTTATGCTCCTTCCCCTGGGCCTGCTCTTCGGCCTGAATGGCCACATCTGCGGAAAACTGCAATGTGCCCAGCCCTATTTTTAATGATTCAAACAGCGAAACCATTCCCCGGAAAATCGGGCGTTTCAATAATGGTATCTTTTCTGTTACAGACGTAAATTCGTGCCGTTTCGTTTCAATTGCACCATCCGGTTTCCGAACTGCCGTAGCGTATGCGCCAGGCACTCGCATCATCACGCCTTCAATTACTGCCTGTCCGCCAACGAGTATTTTTTTATTCATAGTTTTACACAAAAAAATAGCGACCCCTTCCAACGAAAGAAGACGTCGCTATATTTATTTGGATTGCTAACCCTTTTCTGTGGGGCGATTATACTTACGGTTGAATTTCTCAATCCGCCCGGCTGAATCAATCAGCTTCTGTTTCCCGGTAAAAAAGGGGTGACAGGCTGAACAAATTTCAACTTTCAGATCGCCGGTCGTTGACCGGGTTTCAAATGTATTCCCGCATGCACAACTTACGGTGCATTTTTCGTATTTTGGATGTATATCCGATTTCATGTGAGATCCTTACTCTAAGTCATCATTGTATAAAGCGTGCAAATATACAACGCTAATGTCTAAAAAATCAAGTGAATAAATCCGCCGCTTTCCGTGATAACCACGTCTACTGATTCATGGATTTAAGAAATTCACGGTTGCTGTTCGCCCGTTTCATTCGCTCCAGCAGAAACTCCATAGCCTCAACGGGATTCATTTCACTGAGCAATTTCCGCAACACCCAGACCCGAGCAAGTTCCGCCGATGACATCAGCAGTTCCTCTTTACGGGTTCCAGACCGGTTCACATCTATCGACGGAAAAACACGCCGGTCGCTGAGGCGCCGATCCAGCACCAGTTCCATATTACCGGTTCCTTTAAACTCTTCAAAAATCACATCGTCCATACGGCTGCCGGTATCAATTAATGCCGTGGCAATAATTGTCAGGCTGCCGCCCTGTTCGATGTTTCGGGCTGAACCGAAAAATCGTTTCGGTCGGTGGAGTGCGTTGGCGTCAATACCGCCGGAAAGAATTTTTCCACTGTGGGGTACAACCGCGTTATGAGCCCGGGCAAGCCGGGTAATACTATCGAGCAAAATCACCACGTGAAAGCCTAGCTCTACCAGGCGTTTGGCCTTTTCCAATACCATATCGGAAACCTGGACATGACGTTCCGGCGGTTCATCGAAGGTCGAACTAACCACTTCGGCTTTAACCGACCGTTCCATATCCGTAACCTCTTCCGGGCGCTCGTCAATCAGGAGAACGATCAGAATAATTTCCGGGTGATTAGTGGTAATACTGTTGGCAATCTGCTGTAGGAGAATCGTTTTACCGGTTTTGGGCTGGGCTACAATCAACCCTCTTTGGCCTTTGCCGATCGGACAAAGCAGATCCATCACACGCATGGAGAGGTTTTTCCCGTCAGTTTCCAATTGTACCCGGCTTTCGGGGTAAAGCGGGGTCAGACTGTCGAAAGGTTTCTTGGATTTTACCTCTTCCGGGTTCATCATATTAACCGCGTCAACTCTGAGTAATGCGAAAAATCGTTCGTTGTCTTTCGGTGGCCGGATCTGACCGGAAACAATATGGCCGGTCCTTAATCCAAATCGTTTGATCTGTGATGGCGAAATATACACATCATCGGGACCGGATAAATAACTGAATTCTTCCGAACGAAGAAATCCGTAGCCTTCATCCATAACCTGTAGAACACCCTGAGAAAATATTCGTCCCTCTTTTTTGGCATTCGCTTCCAGAATCTTATTGATCAGGTCTATTTTCTTTAAACCAGTATGTTCCGGAATCTCCAGTTTAACGGCCATATCCGTTAGATCTTTAATCTTCATAGATTGAAGCGACGTAATCGTCAATTCTTTCTCCATTATTAATTCCCTATATTAATAGAATAAGTTTAAAAGTGATTTTCATAAAGTTGGTAGGTCTAAAAACGCGGCCTAAAATTCACACTTAAAAAATTTAACTACTATTCCGTTATTGTCAAACATTTATTTTAAAAAAATCATAAATCACTGGTGCAAAATAATGACTGCCTAAAATCAGCAACCGGTCAGTGGCCCCAAAAGACGTCATGATTCGCCGAAGTGACAAGTTCAGATCGGGTTCGATATTTATGGTCACAGCGGGTAAATCGCGTTTCACAATGGCAGCTAATGTTATTGCGGGAATTGATTGACCGCCCGGTATTTCCGAGACAAAAACTTCATCAATAATTTTCGACAGCAGCTTCCCCAGTGAGTCAATATTTTTATACTGTCCCATCGCAATCAGCAATTTAAATTTCTTCCCGGGAAACGTTTTTTCGAGAGTTTGTGCAATTTGTCGAATCCCGTGCAAATTATGGCCAACATCATAATAAACCAAGGGATTCCGGGAAAGCCGTTCAAGGCGTCCGTGCCAGCAGGTTGAAGCAATACCTGATTCAACAGCGTAAGGAGTAATTTTAAGCATATGCAAATTATTCAATGCAGCTATCACCGTTTTTAAATTTACCAGTTGATGATCACCTATTAACGGGAAAATAAGTTCATCAAAATGAAATTTATCCGATTTAATTGTAATAGATTGCCGATCATCAAATTGCTTACGTATTGTAATTTGACAACAATCCGGAGCATAAACGAACGGACAGCAATTTTTTTGTGCCTCATTTTCTAGAATTTGCCGGAGCTGCGGGCGTTGCTTAGCAGAAATAACCGGGATCCCGGGTTTTATTATGCCTGCTTTTTCCAGTGCAATTTTAGCCAGTGTGTTGCCTAAAAATATTTCGTGGTCCTTCCCAATGGGTGTTATGATCGATAGTAACGGAGTTACAACATTTGTTGCATCAAAGCGGCCGCCCAATCCCGTTTCCAGAATTGCAATATCGACGGCATTTTTTTGAAAATAATCAAAGGCCAGGGCGGTTGTGGTTTCAAAAAAGGTGGAATCAACATTTTCAATGACAGTTTGGTATTTGTCCAAAAAACCGATAATTTCAGCATCACTGATTTTATTTCCATTGATTCGAATCCGTTCATTAAAATGAACCAAATGGGGTGACGTGTACAGACCAACCTTGAGACCCGTAGCCCTTAACACCGACGATAACATTGCACAGGTGCTGCCCTTACCGTTTGTCCCGGCGACATGAATCGCGTTTAACTGTTTTTGAGGATTGCCAATACGGTTCAGAAATTCCAATATCCTCTTCAAACCCGGTTTAATACCTTTACCGTCGAGGGCATATAAATAATCCAGCTTCGGTTGAAGCGGGTTTTTATTATCGGGGAGATTCATTAGACACAATCATCGAGAGAAATCCGGCGGATGTTTTCTGGTGTCTGACCGAGTAATCGGCGGGCAATATCTTCAAACTTTTGGGGGAAATCACTGACATAAAACTGATATTTAGGCGGCGTTCCGGAAGCATTCAGTAAATTTTTTGAGGACAATACTTCACGGACCTCGAGTGCGGTTTGAATCGCACTGTCAACAATTTCAACGTCGCCATCAACTACCTTTTTGATGGTTTCTTTAATGATCGGATAATGAGTACAGCCCAGAATCAAGGTATCGATGCTCTGCCGCATTAAGGATTCCAGATAAATCCGGGCAACCATTTCCGTTACTTCGGAATCAATCCAACCCTCTTCCACCAACGGTACAAAAAGGGGACAGGCCTGGGAAAAAACCGCCACATCCGGCGCCATTGATAATAGCACCGAATTGTACTTGCCTGCAGCTACAGTAGCACTTGTTCCAATAACACCGATACGCCGGATTTTACTTTTTTCCAGCGCCGCCCGGGCCCCCGGCTGGATAACACCGATCACCGGAACAGAGCTGAGTTCAATAACATTTTCCATGGCGACACTGGATACAGTATTACATGCCACTACGATGAATTTTACACCTTGGGACTGTAAATACTGGGTGATTTGAATAGCAAACTTCCGGATTGTTTCCGGACTTTTTGTACCGTAAGGAACCCGGGCCGTATCGCCGAAATAGATAATGGATTCCTGCGGAAGATAATGCATCAACTGATTAACAACGGTTAATCCGCCCAGACCGGAATCGAATACCCCGATGGGTCTGTTTTTCAAATCAAGATTAGCGGGAGATGGTTTTATCACTTAACTCCTTAAACTCTATTATACTTTTATAAATCGCCTCAGCCATTTTCTGGCGGTGCTTGGGATTGTTCAGTTTTCTGGCTTCTTCTTTGTTGGTATTATAACCGAGTTCGCAAAGCAGCTTGGGCATGTCTGCCCCGACAAGCACGTAGAAACCGGCCTGTTTCACGCCCCGGTTCTTTTGGGCAACCATCTGGGTAAAATTCCGGGAATGAATACTGGCCAGAAGTTCACTGTCTTTCATATTTGTCGAATGTACCATGTTCGCCAGAATATTGGTAATATCATCATAACCCTGATATTTAAGCTTGTCTTCATCATCTTCAAGATGAATAACGGAATTTTCAGTCTCTGCGATTTTTATGGCTTCCTCAGATCTTCCGGGGCGCAGCAGGTAAAATTCCAGACCCTCCGCGTTAGAGATATTTTTTGTTGCATTAACATGAAGACTGATAAACAGTTTTCCGTTGGCTTGATTGGCAATTTCAGATCGTTTCCAAATGGGAATAAATTCATCTGTTTTGCGCGTGTAAACAACCTTGATTTTCTTGTTTTTCTCCAATAGCCTGCCGACCCTCAAGGCAACGTCTAGGACAATGTCTTTTTCATGCATGTACCCCCAACGCCCGGGAGTCCCCGGGTCCTTGCCACCATGACCGGGATCAAGAACAATAGTATCAATAATCCAGGCGGTCTTAGCCTCTTCAATCTTGCGTTTAATATCACGGTTCAGTGGTAAAAACAGGGAGAGCAGAATTTCGCTGGTCCGCATATCGAAATGAACATCGGCGGATTTAAATTGCCGGTTCAACTGAAAACCGATCTGGACCGAGCTGCCGGTTGGAATTGCAACAACTTTTTGAATTGAATTCGTCGGGAAAACCGAGGACAGCCGGGAGGAATCGCACGAGGCACCATAGATAGTCAAATAAAACCACTCTTCGCCTTTAAAAAAACTTGAAAAGTCGGCATCTGTGAACGTACCCGGCGCATTGATTCGAATTGCCACACCGTTGGCTTTTTCTTCAAAGCGAATGCCTGTCAGCTCCGTAATGCCTGCTATTGTTCCCCCAGTGGTCTTCGGCCGGTCAAAATGATTAATTCGGTTTTCATTAACATAGAGGGAATCGGTTGTCTCTGATATTGTATATTGTAAATCAGGAAGTGTATATTGTTTGACCAATGTTAAAAACGAAACCGCTGGTACGAATACCTGATCATCAATCAGTACCGCCGGGAGAGGCATCTGAAATATCTGAGCATCAAACATTAAAAATGAATTATTGACCGTCAACTTGATTTTATTATTTTTAAAGAAAAAGACGATTTTACCGCTCTCTTTGCGGTAATATATTCGAACCCCGAACGCCGCCGCAAAGTCCTGGGCTGACAGATATCGGGTTTTCTCAACCGTTAAAACTGTAATCAGTTGGTCCGTATTCTTAAGCGGCGGAGAACTGATAACGAGTTTTTCCGATACCGAACCGGTTAGCATCTCTGACAATATTATGAATAGTATAAATAATTTTATCTTCATTACAATCGGGGGGAAATTACGAACTAACACCTCATAAATCAACCACCATCTGGAATTCGACCAGAAAAGTTTTGGAAAACACTGATTCTGTAATCAGGCGCCGGGCCTGAGTTTTTATAGATAACGCGACCACAATATCATTTCGAAAATGGTTCTGAATTATTATAAAGTAACGATAACCGGTTCCATAAAGTGAAACCATATTGAAACGTAATGGAATCCCTGGTTCATAGAGATAAATTCTGGTATTATAGACCGGCGAGTAAAATTGCGTTGTGCCCGCTGTGATCTCCATGGTTTTAATTTCACTTACAGATAATGAAACACTTGTTCCCACACCTCGATTGTTTTCAATGTCATTAACAATACCTCGGAACGACACTGAAACATTTTTTTGAAAAAAATATTTTGCCGAGATTGTCGTCTGATATTTTGTTGAACTCCCGATGAACAATTTTCGTCTCAGGCGCATATTGATAAAATGCCTGTCAGGCCATCGATGATCCAGATATAGTACTGCATCCGAGCCTTGAAGTGGCTCAATGCCCCTTTCAAACGATCGGTTTTGAGAATAAAAATCAATATATCCACCGGCCCGGTTGCGCTGATTAATTTTACACTGTAATCCCATATAAATTCCCTGTTCATTACCGCCGGAACCGGAAAACTCCTTTAAGGCTGAAGACAGGCGGGTCGAAAAATAATCGGAAAAATAGCGATATTGAATACCCAACACATACGGATCCACTTTAAAAACAAACCCCTGGATCATCGCATATTCCTTTGAATTCAACACTGCCATTTCACCCGAAAACCGCCAGTTTCCTACATTAATTTTCTGATAAATCGAAAATCCACTCTGCCGGGACTGATTAAAATAATTGCAGACCGGATAAGAATAGAAAGATTGAAATACCAGAATTCCTCCCAGAAATCTACTGCCTGAATATACCAGGCCGCCACAAAGCGTATTTTCCTGTAGTGTATCCTTTGCGGCCATCTCAGAGTTTGTAATGTGAATACCGGTTTCACGAAATGACACCACGGTTGAATCATGAATTGTAGCATCAAGCTGCCGACGTGAAATACCGGAGTACAACCCCAGATGGTTCCATTGCCGGCTGATATAAGCGCCCTGCAGATATCGATTTTCATCAGAGCCGGTATATTCAGCAAACCGGGGCGTGCCCGCCAGAATGTTTCCCGCAACCGATGTACTTTTAAACGCCAAATTACTTCTCGCAAACAGCAGTCCATGTCCCCAATCCAATTTAAAAGATGACAGCCCAAGGACACTTTGGCCGGAAAAAGGTTTCACTGTCACACTGAAGTTCCGATAATCCCACAGTGCTTTTTCGCCCCGGTCCCGCTCGGCAATAAAACCAATAGACAAGTGTCGGCCAGACGTTATTTTTCCCCGGGATAAATTTTTATTTAAATCCATCGTACTGCTCTTATTTAAAGAGGTATAATTCAAAAAATGAAATTTTTGCTCAATTACTGGTTCTTCCATAATAAAAAAGAGTTGTACAATTTTCAACTCCTGTTTGTCTAATTTTGAAATCGACTGGAATTCTTGCCAGCTGGTAACGTTCGGATAACGGCTTTTTAACCTGCGTAATTTATCTAATATATCATCGTTCAAAGGCAATGCCGCGATATCAGATGGACCACAATGGTTCCAATCAAGTGGATTGTTGAGATATGTTTCAAGATAAATTTCAAGGTCTTCCTCGGAAATGTCTTCCGGAAATAATGAAATATTCAATGCGTCGAGTGATAACACTTCCCCGTATAAAACAATCAGGCTGCCAATTACCAGGATCCAGAGAAAACGTGTTTTCATTTAAAACCGTACCCAATCCCATAATAGAGGGTATAAGGTAGTATTGGATGTTGCTGAAATGTAAAATCAAGGGAGAGTTTTTTCCAGTACAGTGAAAGACCGCCGGAATAACAGTCCGGATTGAGCTGGACACCGAATTTTAAATCCATCAGGTCAAAAGGTTTAATTTTTGTACCCATTCGCAGTGAAAACGGGAATTCGGTGTCCTTAAACAGTTCACCACAAAATTCCATTTTTGAGAGAGGAGCACACCGGACGCCCAGCGAAAAACATTCCGGCAGAGGGTCGGCACATTTATATACGGAAGGACTGTTTATATTCTGTAACAATAATCCGATTTGCATTTGCTCGCTTAAATCCCATACCGATCCAAGACTCAGACCAATTGTTGTCGAGCTTTGATATCCCGCAATAGCAATATTATACACGTCCACCGTTATACCAAGAGATAATATATTTTTCAGGCTTTGCCCGTAGCTAAATCCAACGGTTTTTTCCTGGTAAACCGGGTTCCCGAAATTTCGTAAAGAAAGACGAACACTTTTCCGTTTTATTGAATTCCATCCCAGTGCCGCCTGGTAATAATCAAGACCGGCCAGACTGTACAATCGGGCATAATCAACGCGCATCACCAAAGATTTTTGTTGAAACAGACAGGCGGGATTTTGTGAACCGGGATATAACGAAGCAATAGAACCCAGAGCAATTGAAGAAGTATTAATCGATTGCACCTCAAAGGCCGCCAGACAGGCTGTCGGCAACAGAATTAGTGCTATAATCAGCTTTCGACACATTGTCAGATCACGATCAATGTTCCGTCATTTACACTCATTAAAAAACTCAATCCAATAGAAAACCGCACTGCTGGTAGCAGCAATTGATAAACTATGTTCTATATCGTCGTGGCTTGTCAGATGTATTTATTTTTGAATATCATCCGACATAGCGTCAATCCAAACTACTTTTTCTTTTGTTTGTCTTTTTTGATATCTTCGGCCTTTCGCTCACTGCTGGGAACAAAAGTATTCAATTTTTCCCGAACGATCATGGGGTGATCGCGATTGTGCAGACATATAATTCCCTCAATCATGAATTCCTTCATCATGATTTCTTCATCCGAGCGCCGTTTCAACTTACCTCCGAGAGGGATAAAAAGTAAATTTGCCAGTACCAGCCCATAGAATGTTGTCAACAAGGCCAGGCCCATACCACTGAGAAGCTCTTTCATCTTGGTGGCAATATCAAATTCAAAAGAACTGGCGGCGGCTCCTATTTCTGCTCCAAGACCGCCACCGGTAAAATTTTTCATCATTACGATCAGACCAACAATGGTTCCAACCATCCCGAAAGCCGGGGCATAGGTGCCCATATAGAAAAAAATTTCCTGTCCGATTGTGTGTCGTTTTTCCATATTGGACAATTCGAGATTCAGATAATTACGCAGACGGTCCTGGTCTTTTTCGCTGATGGCCAGTTCAATACCGGCACGCATAAAACGATCTTCAATTTTACTAAGTTCACCTTCGAGAGACATGAGATTTTGTTTTCGGGCTTTTGACGAAAGGTCCGTAAACTGATCGATTATTTTCTGGTAACCACCGCGCGTACTGCGGAATGCATTTTTCAATACTTTGAAAACGCTTAGTATATTTTTCAACGGATAATTTACAAAAGTTGCTGCGAGTGTTCCCCCCAGGACCAGCAACAGGGCTGGCAGATTCCAGAAATATTCCGCTGAGCCCCCTTTGGCTGTAATCGAATAAACAACTAAAGCAATTCCAGTAGCTAGCCCGAAGAGTGTGGCGATATCCATAAACAGTCCTCTATGATCTTAATCTACGCATAACCGTTATTGGGAGAAATTAATAAGAATATTCGATAAAGCAATATTATTTTTGGGCAGGCTTTTCAATTACACGAAAAACCTTTTCTCCCTTTTTAGCCATGCGGTAACGCTCGCGAGCCAACCTTTCAATATATTCCATATCGGTTTCCAAACGGCTGCGCTCGGCCTGCATTGAGTTTTGTTCCAATTTTAGTGCGGCAATATGGTCGGTTATCTGTTTTTTTTGTTTTTTAAGGACAAAAATCTGATACAAACCATAGTCTCCAATGACAAAAAAGATAATGAACAACGTTACGAAAGATAACACGCCCAGAATCCAGTACAAGCGCCTGATATTTTCGGCTTCAGGTTTATGTTTGTACCGGACTCTGGGTGTGTTTTTTACCATTATTTCAGAATATTTAATCCCCAGAAGATCGCTTCATCTTCCAGTTCTTCTTCAATTCTCAACAATTGATTATACTTGCAGATGCGATCGGTCCGGCAGGCAGAACCGGTTTTAATCTGGCCTGCATTCACGGCGACAGCAAGATCGGCGATGGTCGTATCTTCCGTTTCACCGGAGCGGTGAGAGATGACGGTGGTAAAACCACTGCGATGAGCCAGATTAATGGCATCCAGGGTTTCCGTCAATGTTCCAATCTGGTTTAATTTAATCAGAACTGAATTAATCGCTTTTTCGTCAATCGCACGTCCCAGGCGTTCAACATTGGTAACGATCAGATCGTCACCGACAATCTGGATTTTTTCGCCCAGTTCTTTAACCATATATTTCCAGCCGTCCCAGTCATCTTCGGCCAATCCGTCTTCAATTGAAACGACCGGGTATTTCGTAACGATGTCTTTATAATAGGCTACCATCTCTTCTGATGTCAACGACCGGTTTTCCGATTTTAACTCATATAGCTTTGTTTCCTTGTTATAAAACTCCGATGATGCCGGATCCAGAGCAATAAAGAGTTCTTCACCAATTTTATAACCCGTCTTTTCAGCGGCTTCAAGAATGATTTCAACGGCTTCCACATTGGAGCGCAGGTTTGGTGCAAACCCGCCTTCATCGCCTACGGATGTATTCAAACCCTTTTTCTTCAATACGGATTTCAGATGATGGAAGGTCTCAATTCCCATTCTCAGTGCATCCCGAAAGTTGCTGGCGCCAACCGGGAAAATCATAAATTCCTGTAAATCGACATTATTATCTGCATGGCTGCCGCCATTCAGAATATTCATCATCGGCACTGGCAGGACCCGGGCATTAGTACCGCCAATATATTTATAAAACGGTAATCCGACGACATCGGCGGCGGCTCTGGCAACTGCCAGAGAAACACCAAGGGTCGCATTAGCGCCAAGTTTACTCTTGTTGGGAGTGCCATCAATATCAATTAAAAGATTATCAATATATGCCTGATCAAGCACATCTTCGCCGATGATTTCCGGCGCAATGATCTCGTTGACATTCTGAACCGCTTTTAAAACACCTTTGCCCATATAACGACTCTTGTCACCATCGCGCAATTCAACGGCTTCATGTTCGCCGGTGGATGCCCCGGACGGAACGGCCGCGCTGCCGTAAAAACCACTCTCGGTCAACAGTTCCACTTCAATGGTAGGATTACCACGGGAATCCAAAATCTCCCGGGCATTTACATCAATTATTGTACTCATTTTTAACTCCTTTTATAATTAAATGATTTTTGTAAAAGTATCGGTTGAATTTAATGATGCCGAAGCACTTAATCAATAATCTCCCTTGAATAATAATTTCTCTCTCAAATCAGTAATATTGAAATATTGGGCTGTTTTGATGTATATTACGGCGCTTTTTAGATTAACCAACAGGATATTCCCATGTATACAATAAAACGACTCGCATTATTGACAAGCGGGGGTGATGCTCCCGGTATGAACGCTGCTATCCGGGCTGTGGTCCGTACGGCAATTGATCAAGGCATTAATGTATTTGGCATCTACGGTGGTTATGAAGGCCTGATCGAAGGGGAAGTAATGCCTATGTCCCGTCGTTCTGTCAGCAATATTATTCAAAAAGGTGGCACTTTTTTAAAAACTTCCCGCAGTGAGGCTTTCCTGCATAAAGCCGGGCGTAAACGTGGCGCCGATGTTCTCAAAGAATGGGACATCGACGGTCTGGTTGTGATTGGTGGAGACGGAAGCTTTCACGGCGCCCATGCCTTGTATGAAGAACATAAATTCAACGTGATCGGTATTCCCGGCACCATTGACAATGATATTTTCGGTACAGATCTAACTATCGGCTATGACACCGCCGTTCACACAGCCCTGGATTCCATTGACAAAATCCGGGACACCGCTGCGTCCCACGACCGGATTTTCCTGGTTGAAGTCATGGGGCGGCGTGCCGGTTTTATTGCTCTTGAAGTCGGTATCTGCGGCGGAGCCGAGGAAATCCTGGTTCCCGAATCCGAAACGAGCCTCGAACACCTCGGCGAAATGATCAAGACCTGGTCAAAGGCCGGAAAAACAAGCAGCCTGTTGGTTGTTGCCGAGGGACATAAACTTGGCTCGGCTAATGAAATCGCTTTCAAATTGAAAAAGAATTTTAATGTCGACTGTCATGTCTGCGTTTTGGGCCACACCCAGCGGGGTGGCAGTCCGACAGCCACCGATCGACTGCTGGCCAGTCGTCTGGGTTACCATGCCGTCCAGGCACTTTTAGAGAGAAAAACCGATATTATGGTGGGCTGGTCCAATAATCATGTCACTTATACACCCTTGCTGGAAACCTGGGAAAAGAAAAAACCGCTGGACTCCGAACTATTGAAAATCTATCGGATATTATCGTCATGAGCGGAAAAAAAGACATCAGCGCCTTGACTATCGATCAGGTTCTGAAAGTAATTTCAATCTTTCGGGAACGGTCACTGGATGGTATCATCGAAAAAAGTGCTGATTTAATTCCCCAGATTTTCAAATGGAAAGGCTGTTCTATCTTTCTGTATGATGAAGAAGATGATGTGGTTCGCATGGTCAAAACCAGCGGACTGTCAACCCCGACGAATGGCGAAGTTATCTACAAGCGGAATGAAGGGTTAACCGGTTGGGTATTTGATAACCAGAAACCACTTCTGATTCGCGATTTGAACAAAAAATCCAACGCCGATCTTAGCAAGCTGGGCGAGAACCTGCGTTGGATTGGCAAGTTTACTGAATCCGACCACCAAAAAGCCAAATCTTTCATGGCCGTTCCGCTGCTCAGCTACCAGGAGCGCTTTATCGGTTTGATCCGGACAGCTTCCGATGATAAAAATTTTACAAGCTCCGATCTTGAAATCTTATCGCTGATAGCCCGTTATGTAGCGATGGCAATTGATAATTCAGAATATTTAAGACGGGAACGCCGGAAAGCTGAATATCTCGAACTGTTAATGAAAGTCGGCACCCAGGTCTTGTCATTCTTCGAATTAAGCGACCTGTTGGAATTCGTTGCGGAAAACACAGCCAAAACTATCGGTTCGGAAACCTGTGAAATTTACCTTCGCAAAAAAACCGATAAAGATACACTTGTTCTTAAAGGGGGATATGGGATTCCCAAAGATTTGATAAACGTTGCCGAACATAAGGTCGGCGAAGGACTGACCGGAACTATTGTAAAAGAGAACCGTACCATTCGCTCCCGGAATGTCTTGACCCTGCCGGAATACAAAGGAAAATACCGGAAAGCCATCAAAGAACATTTAAAATTCGGTGATCGTCTGACCTTTTTGGGAATGCCGATCAACATCAAGAATGAAACACAGGGAGCTATTAAACTTTACAATAAGCTTCCGGGTACCGAAAGGGATAAGTTTTTTACCGAAGATGATGAGCAGTATCTTCAGATTATGGTCGATATGATTTCCGTTGCCATCGAAAACGTACAATACCTTGATACAATGAAGTATTCTGCGGTTTCCACAATGAAAAACCAGCGCCTGACCGCCCTGGGCACCCTGGCCATGCGAATCCCCAACGATGTCGTCAATCCTTTAACGGAAGCCCAACTGAGCATTGGCAATTACCTGAAAAGAATTAAAAAGGGTAAAACCGAGTCTCTTGATGCCAGCGTTGAGAGATTTGAACAGATTCTGAGCAACCTGAAAAATGTCGCCAATGAAGTTAGGGTACTGCAGGAATTTTCCACTAAGGCCGGATTCATCCATGTCAAACGCACCTGGCAGGAACTACTGGACGAGGCACTTTTATACCTGACGAATGATTTGCTTTCCTATAAAATTGTCATTCAGCGTAACAAAAGTGAAGAGCCAAACATTCCCCAGCTGGTTGTCGACCCCAATGAAATAACCGAAGTTCTGGTAACGCTGATTTCATTAATCATCTCGCGTTTTGAACATTACGGTTCAATACTGTGGATCGAAACCCAGGTAAATGACAAAAAAATGCTTGTTACCAATATCGCCGGCTCCGATAATGTAGCGGGTGTTGAAATTCATAAAAAATCCATGAATGAGCTGTTTGGTGACGGCAAAAGTTACAGCCCTTACCAGTTTTCCCTGGAAGTAGTCCGGGAACTGGTTGGTAACGATTATGGCGGCACGATAACCCTTCACGAAAACGCTTCAAATTTGCGCTTGACGCTGGAAATACCAATAGGAAATTAAGTTATGTTTTACAAAGATATTTTTTTGATCGATGACAGTGAACCCTTTTGTAAAAGCATCCAGGAAACCCTGGAGGATAATGGCTGGTCTATCATTTATAATACCGACCCTGAAGCCGGGTTGGCATTTCTCCGGGAAAAACAGTTCAAAGTCGTTCTATTGGATATTCGAATGCCGAATATGTCCGGACTTGATTTTCTGGCAGAACTTGAAAAACAGCATCTGGTTCAGCGGAACTATGTGATTGTGCTGACTGGCGAAATTACAATCGAAAACGCCGTGGATTCCCTGCGCCTCGGCGCCCGGGATTTTATCCAAAAACACGCCGTGGTGGAATACCCGGATCTGTTCCTGGAACGTATTGAAAAAGGATATGCCTGGCAAAAAGAGCGGATTGAAAACGAAAAGCTGGCAAAAGAACGCCGCCGGGCAATTGAAGAAAGCCGCTTAATTGTGAAAAGCGTCGGGCATGATATGTCCGGCAGCTATTATGCTTCGCTAATGTTGCGGCTTCAGACCCTGCAGCGTAAAATCGAAAGTTTCAAGAATGAAGTCGAACACTGTTTTGATACTATTCAGAATCAAAACAGTACCGATACTATGCAAGAGTGCCGGGACCGGGTATTAAAAATTGCCGAAGAAGGTATTGAAAAAGGAAACGGAATCATTACCTTGATGGGATTTTTCAAAGAGTTGGGGGAAAAGCTGAAACATCTGGGTCAGGCTATTGATATTGATAAAAGCCATAAAAAAACTGTCGATCTGAACGCTCTTGTCAAAGAAGCGATCCACCTGTTTACAGACTCGCAACTGGTTGCAAACCCCGATGTCAAACTGATTGAAGAATATTCCAGTGAAGCGCTGAATATCAGCGCCAGCGAAGAGGATCTGATCAGAGTGTTTGTCAACCTCGTGGAAAATGCATTCAAGGCAATGGATGGTAAAGGCAATCTGACAGCGAAAGTCTATCGTGAGAATGGATATGCAATTGTCGAGATCTCCGACACTGGTGTCGGTATCCCTGAAGACAAAATTGAAAAAATCTGGCGCCCGGATTATACACATTGGGCCGGCAAACAGGGCACCGGGCTTGGTTTGATGATCTGTAAAAAAGCCGTCGAAAATCACGAGGGCGAAATAACAGTTAAAAGTGTTGCCGGGCAGGGAACCACTTTTACAATAAAATTCAAGTTGATATAGAAAGGATTTTAAAATGCTTATTAAAAAAATTCTGTTGGTTGATGATAAGGCCCTTTTACGGGATGCTTTGATCGAGTACCTGGGTTCTGAGGAATACGAGATTATTGAAGCCGAAGATGGCGAGAAAGCAGTTGCTCTGTTTACAGAAAATGATTACGATGTCGTGATTCTGGACCATAATCTTCCGGGGATGGACGGGTATAAAACCTTAAAATTAATGAAGCAGACCAAACCCAATATTCCTGTCATTGGTCTCACCGGAGAGTTGACGATCGAAATTCGGGAAAAATATTTGTCGATCGGAGCTTATGATATTCATGCCAAGTCTGCGATTTATGAAAAACTAATCCCAACTTTGAATGCTGCCCTGAAAGGCGAACAGCATACCGCCGGTGAAGCCAAGCCAGATTATATTCAGCTGGCAAACACTCTCAAAGACGAGGGCCGATGGGAAGAATCCGCGCTTTACCTAAAAGAGGCCGGTATTGAGCAAAAAGCACGGGGAAACATTGACAAGGCCAATGAATTGTTTGAAGAAGCCATCAATCGATATATCCGGGCCGGTCGCCGATCAAAGGCCTCGGAAATTGAAAAAATGATCAATGACTAAAAATATTTTCATTTTTAAGGAGAATTTGACATATCACCGACGGAAATATCTTGACATTTAATTTTCAGTCGTGTAACATAGGGTCAACTTGTAAAAAAAGTAATCAACCAAATAAGGAGGAATTTATTATGGCAGAAAAAGTAGCAACATGTGGCGTTAAGAAGGAAAAAGGATACCTCTATTATCTTGACAAAAACGGTAATGTCGCCCGTTCAAAAATGGCTCGTGGCGGTGAAAAAGGCGGCGGCGCTGAAGTCGTTAACAAATGTGGCGTAAAAAGAGAAGCCGGTTACCTGTATTTCATCGATAAGAATGGTGATGTTTCTCGTGCAAAGATGGCAAGAGGAAGAAAATAATTCCTGCTCTTCTGCAACAAAAATATTATCGACAAGACTCCGCTTTCAAGCGGAGTCTTTCATTTTATTGACCTGTTATTTTCTCAAAATTTATTATATTAGTTAACGTGAATACAAGACTTCAATCCAAAGATTTTCTTCTGATTCTGATTTGTCTGCTGGCTATCGCAGGCGCCGGATATTTTGAATTGTCTAACTACCATCGGGCCTTTCCTGAACATGCCATTGACTTCCAGGTCAATCGGAAAGAAGCCCGGAACATTGCACTGGACTTTCTGGCAAAAATGGATATTGATCCCGGCCCAAAAATTCACGCTTCCGCGTTTGAATTTGACAACACGGCAAAAACATTTGTCGAAAAAGAGGTCGGACTGGAGGATGCCGACGATTTACTGACCAATCACTTTCGAATCTGGCAGTGGACCAATCGCTGGTTCGAGCCACTGAACCGTGAAGAAATTTTGGTCGGGGTCACCCCAAAAGGCGAAGTTACTCAGTTTCTGCACAAAATTCCCGAAGAGGTTGCCGCTGATCTTCTGTCAATTGATGAGGCACGGCGATTAAGTCATCAATTTTTAACCGCGATCGTCCGGATCAATCCCGACGAATGGGAATTCATTGAAGATAGAACCGAAGTAAAACCCAATCGGGTGGATTATCGCTTTACCTATAAAAACAAATCCGTAGAAATATACGACGCCACCTACCGTTTTGACGTTATGATTCAGGGAAATAAAATTGGCGAATACCGGGAATACCTGCATGTTCCCGAAAACTGGCAGCGGAGTTATCAGCGTCTGCGTTCACTGAACGCCACTACCGCCACCACCGCCGATGTTTTCTTTATCATTCTGATGATCGTTATCGCCACATTCTTTATTATCTATCTGGGCCGAAAACAGGTAAATATTAAAACCTCGGCAACTTTCGGACTACTGACCTTTGTGCTGAAATTTTTGTCCGAACTCAACCTGTTGCCCCTTTATAAATTTCATCTGGATATCAATCAGAGTATTGGGGCCTTTTACAGTGATTTTTTCATCAATCTTTTTATCCAGTCACTACTGCTGGGATTAATTATAACCGTTCTCACCGGAGCTGGTGAATTAATCTATGCCCGGAGTTATCCCAATCGAATTCCGCTTGCTCGGCTTTTTTCTCGAAAAGGGTTGCAGACAAAACACACCTTTTTCAGTATTTCGCTCGGAATTACGCTGGCAATAGTGTTTATGGCATTTCAGACAATTTTCTATTTGACTGCAAAACGATTTGGGGCCTGGGCCCCGGCCAACATCTCTTACTCAGACACACTGAATACTGCTTTCCCATGGATACTGATTCTTATCGGTGGTTTTCTGCCGGCTGTACTTGAAGAATTTTCTTTCCGCCTTTTTGCAATCCCGTTCATTGAAAAACTGCTTAAATCCAAAATCCTGGCTGTTTTGATACCGGCTGTGATCTGGGGATTTGCCCATGCCAATTATCCCAATCAGCCATTCTGGATTCGTGGTTTTGAAGTGTCTGTTTTTGGTATTATCATCGGTTTTATTTTTCTGAAATTTGGGATTCTGACGGTTCTGGTATGGCACTATATGGTCGATGCAATCTATTCATCCATGCTGCTGCTCAGAACCGGCGAACCCTATCATGTAATCAGCGCTTCCATTGCATTGGGTATTATTTTGATCCCGTTGCTGTACAACATTATCATGTACCTGAAAAACCGAGGATTTGCCGATTCCGAACCCCTGTTGTCCGCATTCAGTCCGCCCCTAAAACCGGAACCGAAAGAACCGGAGAAAGCCTGCCACTTATACGTCACCGCGTATCAAAAATTAACGCCTCGACGACTGAAAACAATCCTGATCCTGATTCTGATATTTACTGCTGTACTGTGGATTCCTTTTGAAAAAATCGGTGATTATTATAAGTATTCCATACCCCGTTCGGAAATCAAACAAACCGCAACAGATTTTTTACGGGACAAAGGCGTTGATCCGGACAATTTTAAAAACACCATGGTGTTGATCAATAATTACTCCAATTTAAATGGACGCTATATCCTTGAAAACAGCACTGTTAAAAATTTTAACTCCATTCTGGCTCGGCACCTCAATAATTCAGTAGTCTGGAGAGTCAGATTCTACCGACCGCTGGAAAAAGAAGAATACAATATTTACATTCATCCCGGCGAAAAATCCGTGGTGGGTTTTGATCACCTTCTTCCGGAATCCGCTGAAGCGTTTTCTATCGATAAAGACGCCGCCTGCTTCCGGGCAAAAGAATTTCTAAGTAGTCGGAACTTGCGCCTGTCCGATTTTGAACTCGTTGAAGATTATTCACGACAGCTACCAAACCGTATCGAACATACTTTTATCTGGGAAGCGAAAGACCTTCATCCGGCCAACGTTGGCGATGGAACTCTGCGTTTTAAAACCATCGTTACCGGCGATGCGGTTTCAAGCTTTACAATTTTTTACAAAATCCCCGAAGAATGGGAACATGCCAAAACCCGGAAAACGCTTTTTGATTCCCTGCGACTGGCGATCCAGATCGCCGTGTTGTGTCTGATTGCTTTTGTTTCGTTTATGGTATTGACCCGGCAAATGAAATCTGTGACTATTGAATGGAAAACACCGCTGATGATCAGTATCCTATTGGGGGGCGGCTGGCTAATCCTGGAATTGGCCAATTATCCACTCGCCCTGATTAATTATAATACCAGCTGGGGAATTCAGGTCTGGACGGTTTTCTGGGTACTGATAACGCTGCTTCGGATCCTCGTGATTACCCTGATTATATTTCTGCTGACAACTCTGGTTTTATCGATATATCCCAAATGTCTAACGACATTAAAACGAGACTGCCGATATCACTTTTCCCGGGATGCTGTTTTTTCCGCAATTCTAATCAGCGTCGGAATTTATGCAATTCAGCATTTGAGCTACCGGCTGGCATTCAATGTTGCGCCAGCGGTTATTCAACCGGATTTTCAGATGCCTCATTCGATCAATTATATTTTAGCTCCATTATACGCAATTTTGTCAATTGTCAGTCGTGGATTTATCTTAGCGGCTGTTGCCGGCGTCGGAATATTCTGGATTCGGAAAATCATCCCGCGTCAATCGATTCAATATATTATCGTTGCTCTGTCCCTCGCTGTTTTCATTCCCGATTCCTATGATACCATTCGCGAGTACATTGTCCTTTACATTTCCTACGCGGCGATTATTGTCTGGTTATGGATTGCGATTGTCTGCTTTTTACGAAATAACATCCCCGCATATTTGTATTCCGGTTTGATTTTTACAGCAGTGAAATTTTCCGAGAACCTGATTGCATCCAGAACTCCCAGAAGCTATGCCGGCGCCCTGTCAGTTTTGTGCATTGTAACAATTTTACTGATTTGGTTACTAACAGAGAAGAAGGATGTCAAACTTGGAGACTGGATCAGGCAAACCGCCAAACGAATCATGATAAATAAATAACAAACCAATTTTTCTTTTTGAAATCAATACAAATTAGATAAAATTCGAACAATGAATTCAAGTCCGAACAAAAGTAAAAAAATCATGGAATCTGATCTGTTGTGCCAGATTGAAAATAACGAATTGCGGAAAAAAATTCAGGAAAGTCCTGAAGAAGTTCAGCAATATTTATCGGCGCTTTGCAGTCAGATACAGGATTTATCAAAAATCGGAGCGGCGCTGTCCGCTGAACGGAATCTGCCGAAACTGCTTGAAATGATTCTCGAAGAAGCCCGGCATTTTACCAACGCCGACGGCGGCACTCTTTATATGGTGAATGATGACGGGCTTTCGCTCCGGTTTGAAATCGTTCAGACTAGTTCTCTGAATATTCGAATGGGCGGTACCTCCGGAAAAACAATCGATTGGTACCCTGTGCGTCTGTATCTTCAGGATGGAACACCAAATCATGCCATGGTTTCAGCACATGTCGGCCTGTCAGGTGAAGTTGTCAATATTCCTGATGTTTACGATGTCCAGGGCTTTGATTTCACCGGCACCCGGGCATTTGACAGTAAGACCGGTTATCGTTCCAAGTCCATGCTTGTGGTTCCCATGCGTAATCACGAAGATGAAATTATCGGTGTATTACAATTACTAAATGCTCTTGATCCTATTTCCAATGAGCCCATTCCCTTCACAAATGCCGATCAGGGTCTGATTATTTCTCTCGCGTCTCAGGCGGCTGTCGCCATTACCAATACCCGCCTGATTCATGACCTGGAATTACTCCTGGAATCTTTCATCCAGGTAATTGCGTCGGCAATTGATGAAAAATCACCATACACCGGTGGTCATATTGAACGCGTTGCGAAACTGACGATGATGATCGCGGAAAATATCAATAACATCGATTACGGTGTGTATGCACCACTTTTCCTGAATCAGGACGAATTGAAGGAGCTGCGCATTGCCTCGTGGATGCACGATATCGGAAAAATTACAACGCCTGAATACGTCGTTGATAAATCCACCAAACTGGAAACTATCTACGATCGGATCAATACTGTCAAAGCCCGGTTTGAGATATTGAAACGCGACGAAAAAATTAAACTACTGGAACACCAACTTAAAGTTGCTAAAGGTGAATCTCTGGAAAATATCGAATCCGTTGAGGAAAATTACCAGATGAGAATTCAGACCATTGACGATGATCTGGCGTTTATTGAAACAGCCAATATTGGCGGTGAATACATGGCTCCGGAAAAACAGGATCGTGTCAAAGAAATCGGGCAGCAAAAAATTGAATTGAACAACGAAACCCGCGAACTGCTGGATGAAAATGAAATTCTCAATCTCTGCATTCCCAGGGGCACACTCACCAATGAAGAACGGGAAATCATCAACCACCATGTGGTAATGACCATTAAAATGCTGGAAAAACTACCCTATCCGAAAAAACTTCAGCGGGTTCCCGAATATGCCGGCGGACATCACGAAAAGCTCGACGGAACCGGTTATCCGAACGGTCTCAAAGAAGAGCAACTGTCGCCTCAGGCCCGCATGATGGCATTGGCGGATATATTCGAGGCGCTCACTGCCCGCGATCGACCATACAAAAAGGGCAAAACACTCGCCGAGGCAATGAAGATTATGGGTTTTATGGCCAAGGATAAACATATCGATCCTGAATTGTTCAAGATTTTTGTTCAGGAAAAACTCTACCTGAAATACGCCCAAGAAAATATGGATCCCTCCCAAATCGATGACATCGATCCAAAAATAGTCCAATAATAATTTTCTCCCAATCCATTCATTCCCTATATTATGCCCCGATGGAAAAACCGGTCAAAAAACATCAGGAAATTGAATTATCAATCACCGATTTGGCCTATGGCGGAGACGGAATAGCACATATTGAAGACTTCGTTATCTTTGTGAAAAATGCCGTCCCCGGCCAGAAGATCACTGCCAGAATAACGAAAGTTAAATCCAGCTTCGCCGAAGCTAAAATCCTGGACATTGTCGAACAAAGCCCCGAATATCGTGAGGCACCTTGTGTCTATTTTGATCATTGCGGCGGTTGCACACATCAGCATCTTGACTATAAAACCCAGTTAAAATATCTTCACCGCCAGATTATCGATCTTTACTGTCACCTTGGCGGTTTCGGCCCCGTTGAAGTGCTACAGCCCATTCCTTCACAAAGCATCTTTCGTTATCGAAATAAAATGGAATTTGCATTTTCCGAAAAACGCTGGCTAATCGACGATTTTGAGGCCGATAAGCCGGAGAATTTTGCACTTGGATTGCGGGCTCCGGGAAATTATTGGAAAGCCATTGACCTGAACGACTGCCTGATCGCTCCGGAAGAGACTGCGATCGTATTGACGGCTGTTCGGGAATTCGCGCTGGCCAATCAGCTGGTCGCTTACAATCAAAAAAATCATACCGGATTTCTGCGACACCTGGTCCTGCGCAAAGCCTTCATTACAAACCAGCTGATGATCAATATCGTCACCAACGATGATCGGCATGCGATTTTCCAACCCCTGGTGAATGAACTTCAAACAAGCCTCGATAATCTCAGCTGTGTCGTCAATACCATTTCCCGGAGCTGGTCCGGAACAACGGTTGGCGAAAAGCAATACACGCTTTTTGGTGACGATCATATTCTTGAAATTCTTGGCGACTTGACATTCAAAATATCCCCGGCCTCATTTTTCCAGACTAATACGGTAATGGCGGAAAAATTGTACAACATTGTCAGGGATTCCGCCGGAAGTTCCGAACAGGACATAGTTTGGGATTTATACTGCGGCACCGGTAGTATTGCGCTCTATCTAGCCAGAAAGGCCAAAGCGATTATCGGTTTTGAAATCGTAAAAGATGCCGTCAAAGACGCTCACATTAACGCGTCACTGAATACCATTCATAACGCCCGCTTCATCGAAGGCGATCTGGATAAATTGTTTCTGAATAATCCGGATCTGCTTAACGATCTTCCTAAACCAGACATTCTGATCATCGATCCACCAAGAGGAGGCATGCATCCTAAATTGGTAGAGATTGTTGCAGATTTACACCCAAGGACCATTGTCTATGTATCCTGTAATCCGGCCACCCAGGTCCGGGACATTAAAATGCTGCTGGAACTGGTGCCGTACACTATCGATAAAATCCAGCCGGTCGATCTATTCCCTCACACGCCGCATATTGAAGTTGTAACAAAACTGTCATTATCTCCGGTGTGAAGAAGAACAATTTAATTATTTGGGATTCTTCAATCGTTCAGACTGCAAAATATTTCGCCGAATTAAATTGAATATAAATCCAATATTGATATATTGACATTCTGATACTATATTCCGTTTGAAAAAAGATGTTAACCCTGCAAACAATAAGGTTAAATTATTTCAGAAATAAATCCGAAAATTATACGAACAGATTTTAAAAAATCTCCAATTCTTAACAAATTTGATATCATTCCTGATAGAAATGTTTATTTAACGAATATTAAGAAAGCAAAATGAACCGACGGGTATTGATCATTGATGACGATATCAATTTATTAAACTTATATCAGGATTTTCTTAGTCCGGATATTCCTGAAACAATGCCAACAGAAGCCCACTTCTCTAAAGATAACAACTCAAGATTCTTTACAGTTAAAACAGCAAATCATGGTCAAGCCGGAGTTGAATTGGCAAGACAGGCCTTGGATGCGAATACCCCTTTTGCAGTCGCCTTCATCGATATGCGTATGCTCCCGGGATGGGACGGTCTTAAAACAGCTGAAGCTATCCGCAAATTAGATGACAGGATTTATATTGTCATAATTACCGGATATCGTGATCGTTCCATTGATCAAATTCAGGAAGTTTTGGAACACGATGTTTTCTATCTTGCCAAACCTTCATGTAAGGAAGAAATCTACCAGATGGCAAGAAGTCTGTGTATTAGATGGGACAGAGATTTTGAATCACACAATCCCACAATTATTACAAATCTTGATAAAACATCTGTAATGCCCGAAGATACATCACCCGGAATCATTAAAATTTCAGGAATGACCAATAAAGCAAAAGAATTATTAAACAACAAAGAACATTTCATTCAGAATTTTCCGTTTAAATTTGGCCGGACCAGATCAACAATCAACGACAATATGTTTTCCGACAGTGGTTTTTATATTCAGGATGTTGTCCCGTATAGTATTTCCAAAAATCACTTGCTCATCAATTTTTACGAAAATCAATATTACATTTTAGATTGCGGAAGTCATCTGGGTACGATCGTCAATAATGAACATATCGGAAGAAAAACGTCCCGGTATAAATCTATTCTTATTGACGGTGAGAATATATTAATAATAGGAAATGAATCATCTCCTTATAAATTTAAAATTACATTACCGAGATAGTACCATACTCACAACTATTAAAATAAAAACGTAAAACAATGTCATCAACCTCTCTGAAATATATTCAAGATCATCCAGTTGAAGAGATCGTCAATGGAATTACTCATGGAATTGGTGTACTATTAAGCATTACCGGGATGGTGCTGCTCGTCATTCAGGCCGCCAGACACGGAAACGTTTGGCATGTGGTCAGTTATACGATTTTCGGCTGTACAATGGTGATATTGTACCTGGCTTCGACATTATACCACAGTATTCAGCATACAAAAATAAAACCATTTCTGAAAATTATTGATCATTCGGCAATATTCCTGCTTATCGCCGGCTCATATACACCTTTTTTACTCGTATTGCTGCGCGGCACCTTAGGCTGGACATTGTTTGGAATAATCTGGGGACTGGCGATTATCGGGATCATTTTTAAGAGCATTTATATTCATCGGTTTCGAATTCTGTCGGTTTTTATATACATTGCCATGGGCTGGCTGGTCGTCATTGCCATGCCGCAGATTATTCATATCCTGAACCGTACATCCCTGATTTTTCTGATTTCCGGCGGTCTCTCTTATACACTGGGTACGATTTTTTATGCATTCCAAAAAATCCCTTTCGGCCACGGTGTCTGGCATCTCTTTGTACTTGGTGGCACTATCACACACTTTTTTGCGGTCTATTATATTCTAAATATCTGAACCTCCTAAATTCCGAAAGCTTCCTGTTGATTTCCTACATCAGAATATGTAATCTTCTGAACGATTATTATAGCGAATTGCAAAAATAATGTCCGATGTAAGAAAAAAAAAGTAGCTTTTTGATTTTATTATACTTATGCTATAAGTGTGAGAGAGACAAGCGCCAATCCAGAGAATGCCAGTATTGAAGAAATTCGGATCGCCATGGATGCCTCTCCCACCAAAAAGGGATACATTCGTCTTAATGCGATTTTTTTATTATTTGAAGGGATCAGTAAGAAAACGATTGCTAAATCCTCTTTGGTCACGGTACACACCTTGAACCGTTGGATTACGTTATATAATGAGCGTGGTATCGATGGTCTCATTTATCAGCCTCGGTCGGGCCGTCCGCCGGTAATTACGGATGAAGCGATGCGACAAATCAAGGACTTGCTCGAGAATCCCGATCAGGCTGGATATGCCCATTGGACTTTACGAAGTTTACATGGTTATTTGAAGGAGGAGATTGATTTTCAATGTCATTATTCGACCCTGGTTCGCAAGGTCCATCGGGAGGGCTATG
>JAFGXZ010000278.1 GCA_016936335.1 Fidelibacterota bacterium | reverse complement strand
TGGTAATCATCCATGGGCATATTTTCATCTAACATACGATTGTACAAAAGATCATAGTCGTCTTCCCTCTGAGAACCGCCGATGATTTCACCAAATCCTTCCGGTGCAATCAGATCGGCGCCCAGCACGAGACCCGGATTTTCCTTGTCTCGTTTCATATAAAAAGCCTTGATCTCCTTGGGCCATTTTTCTACAAACACCGGCACATCGGAATTTTCGGTTAACAGAACTTCATCCTTCGCTCCCAGATCATCATTGTCGCCAATTTCGGAACCCTGGGAACGCAGAAAAGTAATCGCTTCTCTGTGGGTCATCCGTTTAAACGGGGCATCCGCTTTTCTCAACTGCTCAACATCCCGTTCCAGGATTTCCAGATCGGCCATATGTTTTTCCAGAACGGTTTTAATGACAAACCGGATCAGGTCTTCCTGGATTTTCATATTTTCATCATGCTCGACAAAGGCCGCTTCCGCATCCATCATCCAAAATTCCGTCAGATGTTTGCGGGTTTTAGACTTCTCCGCCCGAAATACCGGTCCGAAATCGTAAACCCGCCCGAGACTCATAATACCTGCTTCCAGGTACAATTGGCCGCTCTGTGACAGGTAGGCATTTCCTAAATCGAAATAGGGCACAGTAAAAAGTGTAGTAGTACCTTCGCAGGCGTTGGGCGTCAGTAGTGGTGAATCGAAGCGAAAAAACCCATTCTGATTCAGGTACTCGGTAATGGCATAATACACGGTATGCCGAATCCGTAATACCGCCCACTGTTTACTGGAGCGCAGCCAGAGATGGCGGTTATCCATCAGGAATTCCACGCCATGTTCTTTCAGAGCAATCGGGTATTCCGGGGCAATCTGAACGACTTCAATGTCCCGAATAACCAATTCATAGCCACCGGGTGAACGTTTATCTTCGTGGATTAACCCACTTACAATAATAGATGATTCCTGGGTCAGTTCGTCTTTTTTGTTAAAAACCTCTTCACTGACCTCATTTTTCAGAACCACTCCCTGAATTATACCGGACCCATCGCGCATAATCAGAAACCATATTTTTCCACTGGAGCGTTTATTATATACCCAGCCTTTCAGGATTACTTCCTTGCCATTATGATCTTTTACGTCTTTAATAAATACCCATTCCATTGAATCCTCTTTCTTCCTGAATGTCATTTTACATTAATCAAATAAAAACGTTCAATTTTACCAGCCGGATAATATCTGGTTGACTATATCTTCGGTAATCTGGTCTACTGCTTCAGTCAACGCCAGATCCCGGGTCCGGTCTGTTGCCCCGGTGGGATCGTATTCGCTGTAAGCCGTAAATGATTTTTTAAACATTGTTTTACTTTCAACTTTATCGTACCATTCTGCTTCAATTTTGAGAGTCAATCGATACTCGGTAACAGCCTCACCGGTCTCATTACCGGTATAGACCAACGGCCGGTCCTGAATACTTTGGATTGAGCCATAAAGTATTGAATGTGCATTATCCTCCTCGGCCAGTTTCAGGATATTTTCCTTAATAAATCCAATCCGGATCTGGTCGGTCACTCTCTGCTGGATATTGAATTCGGCGGTGCGGTCATCAAACAGCGGTATCGTAATATTTTTAATATGCGGCGGCAATGTTCCCTTAAAGGAATAAAACCAGCAGGCCGAGCCGGAAAGCAATATCAGAGCCAGCAGTAATATAAAAACAGGTTTTATCGTTTTGTTTATCATAGGCTTTTATAATCCATATTCTATGATTTTTCGATATAATGTGCGTTCACTGATTTTCAGGGCTGCAGCAGTCTGTCGTTTTTTATTATGAAATTTCCGTAAGGTCTTCTCGATAAGTTCTCTTTCTACCTCTTGCAGAGAGACCTTGCCAAGCTGATTCGGATTCACTAAATAATCCTGAGATATTTCGTATTCTGGTTCACTTTCGATCGTCTCTTCCTCGTGAACCGGGGCAATGTAGCGTTGAAGTTCGGTCGTTCGCGGGGTAGATTCAAGCGAAATATGGTTATAATCACCCGTTACGACATTTTTTATATCAGCTATGTCCCGCCGCATCAGCAGGATTTGCTGCAGAATAAGTTCCCGCTCAGCCTGATCGACACTTTTTGAAACTTTCATGGGAAGATTGGTGGATATCGGTCGCTTTTCAATCCCCAATCGTTTTAAAACCTTGGCGCTGTTAATCACTTCACCTTTTTCCAGAACAATCATACTTTCGATAAAATTCTTCAGCTCCCGAATATTTCCCGGCCAACTATGGTTTTCCAGGATATGAATGGCATTGGGTGAAAAACCTTTAAAGGGAATGCCGTTCCGGTTTGCAAATTCCAACGCAAAACGTTCAACTAAAAGAGGAATATCTTCGCTGTGCTGCCGCAGTGACGGGGCTACAATGGTGATCGTTTTCAGACGATAATAGAGGTCCTTGCGAAAGTTTTTCTTTTCAATCTCTTCAAATAGTTCTTTATTCGTCGCGGCAATGATCCGAACGTCAACTTTTTTACTCCGGGAACCACCTACCGGCAGAAATTCACCGGATTCCAGAACACGCAGCAATTTAACCTGGGTTTCCAATGGCATTTCACCAATTTCATCAAGAAAAATTGTCCCGTTATTTGCAGTCTCGAAATAGCCTTTGCGGTCATCAATTGCACCGGTAAACGATCCTTTGACATGTCCAAACAGTTCACTTTCAAGAATGCCCGCCGGAATCGCTCCGCAGTTGACTTTAACAAACGGATGATGCTTTCGTAAACTGTGTCTGTGCAGTGCATCGGCAATCAATTCCTTCCCGGTTCCACTTTCGCCAGAAATTAAAATCGTAATATCCGCCGAGGCAACCTGATCAATTGTCTCGATGATTTCTTTAATTTTTTCCGATTCGCCGATAATACCGAAACTTTGTTGCAACCTGTTCAAACGAGTATCATTCATAATCACCTCGTTTACTCTCTCCTTTTAATGATCTCGGATCGTTTTATTCAGGGCCCGGAAACCAATATCAGTGCGGTATTGTTTCCCTTCATATTCGATCACTCTAATATATTGATAAGCGCTTAACACCGCATCATTCAAACTTTTTGACATAACAGTAACGCCCATTACCCGCCCTCCGTTAGTCAGATAATGCTCGCCGTCATATTTCGTACCCGCCAAGAATAACCGGGCTTTTCCACTCTGAAACAGTTGTTCTATACCGGTGATGATTTTCCCTTTTTCATAAGTTCCCGGGTAACCTTCCGAAGCCAGAATTACGCATACACCATGCCGATCATAAAGTTCAAACCCACTGGCGTCCAGTTGTCCCTTTGCGATACTAAGCAGCAGATCGGCTAAATCCGATTTGATCAACGGTATTACGACCTGTGTTTCAGGGTCGCCGAACCGTACATTAAACTCTATGACCCAAGGTTCGCCGGCATGTATCATTAATCCGCAATACAAAACACCGGTAAATGGTGCTCCGCGCTCTTCCATTCCTTTCAGCACCGGTCGAATGACTTTCTCTTCAACTTTCTTCAGTACAGCCGGAGTTCCCAACGGAGCTGGCGCATAGGCACCCATACCACCCGTGTTTGGTCCCTCATCATTATCAAAGGCCCGTTTATGGTCCTGCGCTGGAGACAGTAAAATATAATCTTTTCCATCCGTGAGTGCGAATACCGATAATTCTTCACCTTCGAGAAAATCCTCGACGATTACTTGCTCTGCCGCCGTACCAAACTTATTATCCTCATATATTTCATGGATTGCCTGTGCCAGGTCGTTGTCATTCTGAATGACAAGGGCACCTTTTCCATCGGCCAGCCCGTCAACTTTGATGACATAGGGAAATGCTTTTCCCGATGTGATTTCTTCCAATCTGTCACGGTCATTACAGACTTCATATGGTGCCGTCGGAACATCATATTCGGACATCAATTTCTTGGCAAATACTTTACTACCTTCCAGCGCCGCAGCACTCCGGGTCGGCCCGAAAATCGGCAAATGGTGATTGTGAAACCTGTCCACAATTCCATCCACTAATGGTTGTTCAAGGCCAACAACAGTCAGATCGATATTTTTCTCCTGAGCAAATTCAATCAACCGGTCAAATTCACTTTCGGCAATATCGATATTTTCACCATAACAGGCAGTGCCGGCATTTCCGGGAGCACAATAAATTTCTGTCACTTTATCGGATTGTGACAATTTCCAGACAAGAGTGCTTTCCCGACCGCCGCTTCCTATCACTAATATTTTCATGGTACGTCCTTAGTTTATATAAATCCCAAATGACAAAAACTGAATTCCAAATAAATCTCAAATGCCTCGATATAATTGGCACCAATCGAACCAGAAGACCTAACCAATTGTTGTCCATCTTCATGATTGTTCAAGGTAGATGGAAGTTTTTTCAGGAATAATCGAACATCTTTTGCAAACTGAAATATTCTTTCTTCCAGGTCATAGATGTTATTTTGTGTATTCTGATTTGTCATTTGTTATTTATTTGGTATTTGCCTGCTTGTACATTGTCATTTCACGATTACAGACTTTCTTTTTCCTGTCAGCTTCGTAATTTCATCCCGCAATTCAGCCGCTTTTTCAAACTCCAGGGCTTCGGCGGCTTTCAGCATTTCACGGTTCAACAGTTCTAATAATTCCGATTGGTCCATTTTATTCCGAAATTGATCGGAAACGGAAACTTTTTCACCGGTAAACTCGCTGGGGCTGATATCAGCGACGGCGGTTGCGGACATGACATCTGCAATGGATTTATAAATGGTCTTGGGGGTAATTCCATTCGCCCGATTGTAGTCGAACTGGACTTTCCGCCGCCTATTAACCTCCGTAATTACTTTCTCCATAGACTGAGTAATAGTATCACCATAAAAAATAACCTTGCCATTGATATTCCTGGCCGCCCTGCCGGAAACCTGCATCAATGAGCGTTCAGATCGGAGAAAACCTTCCTTGTCGGCGTCCAGAATTGCCACCAGCGACACTTCCGGGAGATCCAGACCTTCTCTGAGTAAATTTATGCCTACCAGCACATCAAATTCGCCCAGTCGCAAATCCCGGAGTATCTCGACCCGTTCAAACGCTCTGATTTCGGAATGCAAATACCGTACTTTCAAACCGAGCCCGCGCAGATATTCGGATAAATCTTCGGACATCCGCTTGGTCAGTGTCGTTACCAGAGCTCGCTCTTTGCGGCTAGTTACCGCGGCTATTTCTTCGATAAGATCATCGATCTGATGCCTGGTGGGTTTGACAATAATTTCCGGGTCCAGCAGACCGGTTGGCCGAATGATTTGTTCAACAATAACCCCATGGCATTGTTCAATTTCATAATCCGCCGGCGTGGCTGATACAAACACAACCTGATTGATCATTTTTTCAAATTCGGTAAATTTCAACGGTCGGTTATCCAGTGCGGAAGGTAACCGAAACCCATACTCCACCAACGTTTCTTTTCGGGAGCGGTCACCATTATACATCGCCCGTAATTGCGGCAACGTTGCATGAGACTCATCTATAAACATCAGCCAGTCATCTTTGAAAAAATCCAACAAAGTATAGGGTTGTTCGCCGGGTTTACGGCCGGAAAAATGCCGGGAATAGTTTTCGATCCCTGAACAGTAGCCCACTTCATCGATCATTTCCATATCGAATTTCGTACGCTGCTCCAAGCGCTGTGCCTCAAGCAATTTCCCTGCTTCCCGCATATCGGACAACCGTTCTTCCAGTTCGGCTTCAATTGTCACAAGAGCTCGTTTGACAGTCTCTTCCGATGAGATAAAATGTTTTGCCGGGTAGATAACCACCGCCGGCAGTTCTTCGATAATTTCACCCGTCAGCGTATAAAATGAATATATCTTTTCCACCTGATCACCGAAAAACTCGATACGATAGGCAAAATCCTCATAGGCTGGCTGAATTTCAATAATGTCTCCCCGGGCCCGAAAGGTTCCCCGTTCCAGACTCAGGTTATTCCGGGAATAAAAGATATCCACCAGGCGGGAAAACAGGCTGCGAATGCCAATCCGATCACCCTTTTTAATAAGGACAATATATTTGCTATATTCTTCGGGCGAACCAATCCCGTAAATGCACGAAACACTGGCTACTACAATCACATCTTTACGGCTGATCAAGGAACTGGTGGCTTTCAGGCGTAGCTTGTCGATTTCATCATTGATCGATGAATCCTTTTCAATAAAAGTATCCGTTACCGGCAGATACGCTTCAGGTTGGTAGTAATCATAAAAACTGATGAAAAACTCTACGGCGTTTTTGGGGAAAAACATTTTAAATTCACCATACAGTTGCGCTGCAAGAGTCTTGTTATGGGAAATGATCAATGTCGGTTTCTGGACATTTTGTATGACATGGGCCATGGTAAAGGTCTTTCCGCTGCCCGTAATTCCCAGCAAGGTCTGCGCTTTATCACCCCGACGGATACCATCGGTCAATTCCTGGATTGCCCGGGGTTGATCTCCGGTTGGATTAAATGCTGTATGTAATTTAAACTCTGCCATTTCGGCAGAATTTACGTCGATAAAGGATTAGAATCAATAGGGATTAATATCCCGATAGATATTATGAGAATCATACTGGAATCTTTGGCACTGAGACACAGAGTTTTAAATGGTACCGGTGATTCGGAATTGCCGGATATTGTACCATGATGACAATTATTATGATACTCCGTTTCTCGATCCTATTCTTTTAATATTTTTCTTCCATTTTACGAGGAATCCGCTATATTTATTACTCAGTTGTGGGTTTGAAACGGTTACTGGATTTTTCAAATTGACTCCATTGTTTCATTTAGATTGTTTTATCGTCCGCCCATAAAAAGCGGATCATTAAAATCTTCAGTCAATTTTTCTCCACACATCATGATGGAGAATATTGTTTTGTATCAATATCTGATTGATAAAGGTAGAAAGGCCGATTGTGAAAGTAGTTAAATTCGGCGGAACATCCGTTGGAAAACCGGAAAATCTTAATACTATTTATCAAATTATCGAAAATCTGTATCAGACCGATAATGCGATAACTGCCGTTTTTTCTGCACTATTCGGTGTCACTGACGAATTAATTGCTATAAGCCGGATGGCTGCCCAGAAAGACCCGCACTATGAAAATCGGATTAAAAAATTACATTCTAGGCATCGGGATTTCATCGAACCGCTTTTCACTGATCATCTGGCAGCGGAATTACTCAGCATAATCAATCAACTTTTCGAAGAATTAAAGGAAATTATTCACGGCGTCTATCTGCTGAAGGAATTATCGAACCGTTCGCTCGATCTCGTTATGAGTTTTGGTGAACGCTTATCGAATACTATCGTCACTTATTACGGAAAATCCCTTACATTGCCGGTTCATTATGTTGATGCCCGACAATTGATAGTCACTGACGATAATTTCGGCGCGGCAAGAATCCAGCCTGACCTGACGAGCTCCAAAATCCGGGAATATTTTCAATCGACTTCCGGTATCCAGATCATCACCGGCTTTATTGCAGCCACTGATGAGGGTGTTACAACAACTCTGGGGCGCGGCGGTTCGGATTTTACGGCATCGGTTATTGCGGCTGCAGTCGATGCCGAAGAGGTTCAGATCTGGACAGATGTCAATGGTGTCATGTCTGCCGATCCCAATAAAGTCAGACAGGCATTTTCACTGCCGGAATTAAGTTATGAAGAAGCCATGGAGATGAGCCACTTTGGTGCAAAAGTGTTGCATCCGCCAACAATTCAACCGGCAATGGACAAAAATATCCCGGTCAGGATTATGAATACCTTTAATCCGGCGTTCCCGGGCACGGTCATTAAAACAAATCCCGGCGGGAATGGTGGATTTGTCAAAGGAATCACTTCGATCAGCAATATTTCATTGTTGACTGTTCAGGGTAGTGGTATGGTCGGAGTGACTGGCGTTTCGTCACGCTTATTTGGCTCTCTGGCTAAGACAGAGGTTAATGTCATTCTGATTTCACAGGCTTCGTCGGAACATTCGATATGTGTTGCCATAACGCCGGACTCAGTCTGGAAAGCAAAAACAGCCATTGATAGGGAATTCGCCCTTGAAATAATTGCTCATATGGTTGATCCGGTCATCGTAGAAAATGGCCTGACAATCCTGGCGGTCGTTGGTGAACGTATGCGTAAGACTACCGGTCTAGCCGGTCGACTTTTTAATGCTCTGGGTGAAAAAGCCATTAATGTCGTTGCGATAGCCCAGGGATCATCGGAATTGAACATTTCCATTGTCATTGATAAAAAAGATGAAATCATGGCGTTAAATGCGATTCACGACGCCTTCTTTGCCAAACAGTCCCAACTAAATCTATTCGTGATAGGCGTCGGTTTAATTGGTTCTGCATTACTGAATCAAATTCGGGACAATCACCAGACCCTACTCAGTGAACATGCTCTCGATCTGAAAATCGTTGGCATTGCCAACAGTCGGAAAATGTGCATTGATGAAGCAGGGATAAACCCTGACTCATGGAAAAAAGCGCTTGATGAATCAACTGTAAAAACCGACTTGAATCAGCTCCTGGCAGAAATCCAGCATCGTAATTTAAGCAATAATGTCCTGGTCGATTGCACCGCCAGCACTGACGTTGTTGCGTATTATGAACGATTTCTTACAGCACGGACGTCAATTGTGGCTGCGAATAAACTGGGCAACACAGGCTCCTATTCCCAATATTTAAAATATCGCCAACTGGCAAAGGATAAAAATATTCACTTCCTGTACGAAACCAATGCCGGTGCGGCATTGCCGATCATCAGTACCTTACGGGACCTGATTAATTCCGGTGACCGGATTATCAAAATCGAAGCGATTCTGTCCGGGACTATCAGTTATATCTTCAATAATTTCCAATGCACCCGAAAATTCAGTTCAATCGTCCATGAGGCAAAGGAAAAAGGATATACCGAACCCAATCCCCGGGATGATCTCAGCGGACAGGATTTTGCCCGCAAGTTACTCATTCTCGCCCGGGAAATTGGAATCCCCATGGAATTGTCCGACATCCGAATCGATCCAATCCTGCCGGAAAATTGCCAAAACTCCCAATCGGTAGCCGAATTCTTCACGGAACTTGAAAAAGCGGATGGATATTTCAATTCACTTATCGAAAAAGCCACAGCCAAAAACAAAGTACTGCGATATATTGCTAATTTTGAAAATGAGACCGCCGCAATCCGACTGGAAGAAATCGATGCAAGCCATCCCTTCTATTCATTAAGGGGAAGCGATAACATTATTGCATTCACGACCAGTCGTTACAGTGAAAATCCACTGGTGATTAAGGGTGCCGGGGCCGGTGCGGAAGTGACAGCTGCCGGAGTCATGGCGGACATTTTTAAAATTGCCAATTCAGTTATAAAAAAGCGGAGTTTTTAATGAAATTACCTGTTGGAATACTAGGCGCCACCGGAATGGTCGGTCAAAATTATATTCGATTACTGGAAAATCATCCCTGGTTCAAAGTCAGCTACATCGCTTCTTCGCCAAAAAGCACAGGAAAATCCTACATCGATGCCGTGAAAGATCGCTGGCAAATGCCCGGACCAATCCCGGAGCAGATCAAGAATTTGCTCGTCCACGATGCCAACATCGTTACTGAAGCCGTTGGGAAATGTAACTTTGTGTTTTCTGCCCTGGAAATCAGCAAAGAGGCCATCCGGGCCCTGGAAAATGAATATGCTGCGAACGACATTGCTGTTATCAGCAACTGTTCCGCCCACCGCCACACCGAAGATGTTCCCATGTTGATTCCTGAAATCAATCATGATCATATTAAAATCATTAATGCACAGCGTCGGAATCACGGCTGGAAAACAGGCTTCGTAGCGGTAAAGCCTAATTGTTCGGTTCAGAGTTATATGACACCGATTTTTGCATTGATTAATGCCGGATACGAGATAAAACGGATAATCATCACAACCATGCAGGCTGTCAGCGGCGGCGGTTATCCCGGTGTTGCTTCGCTCGATATTGTTGATAATATTGTCCCATTTATTGGTGGTGAAGAGGAAAAATCCGAACTTGAACCACTGAAAATCCTTGGAAGCATTAAAAATGACAAAATCGTTCCAATTGATTCGTTGAAAATTTCCGCTCACTGCAATCGGGTACCAGTTGTGGATGGTCATACCGCCTGCGTATCGCTTGAGTTTGGTGCATATAAACCTGACCGTGAAGAAATTCTGACACTATGGTCAGAGTTCAAATCCCTGCCTCAGCAACTGGATTTGCCTTCGGCACCCAGACAACCCATCATTTATGCTGATGAAGAAAATCGACCGCAACCACGTAAAGACCGGGATAACGATAAGGCAATGGCGGTCACTGTTGGCAGACTCCGACTGTGCAACGTATTCGACTACCGCTTTGTCGGATTAAGCCACAATACTGTTCGCGGTGCTGCCGGGGGCGGTATTCTGAATGCTGAGCTATTGGTAAAAAAAGGGTATATTAATCCATGAAGCAATCCGTAACTGCTTTTGCCCCGGCAACTGTCGCCAATGTCGGCTGCGGTTATGATATTTTTGGTTTTGCCATCGAGGAACCCGGTGACATTGTCCAAGTTTCACCCAGCGACATGGCAGGAGTCAGAATATCGGAAATTAACGGTGATAACGGGCGTTTGCCAAAAGAGGCCGAACTGAATACTGCGGGTTTTGCCGTAATTCGTTTCCTGGAACAAATCAAATCCAGCCAGGGAATCAATTTAAAACTAATAAAGCAACTACCGCTGGGCAGCGGTATGGGGTCCAGCGCCGCCAGCTCGGTGGCGGCGTTGATTGCCGTGAATTATCTGTTTGATGAACCGATGCAAAAAACCGAGTTGTTGACTATCGCCATGAAAGCTGAAAAACTGGCTTGCGGGGCGGCGCATGCCGATAATGTTGCTCCCGCCCTTTTCGGAGGCTTTATCCTGATCCGGGAAATTAATCCGCCGGATGTTATCGAATTACCGGTTCCGGAAAATCTTTATTGTACGATCATTCACCCCGAAATCGAAATAAAAACTCTGGATGCCCGGAAAATTATTGAACCCTATATCCTACTCCCCGATGCG
>JAFGXZ010000033.1 GCA_016936335.1 Fidelibacterota bacterium | reverse complement strand
GGAGCAATGATGACCGCGAGAGATGTGTCTCGGCAGTTTCCGATAGCCAGACAGAGCCGGAAACGATCTTTCGGATTATCAAACCGATTATTTGCTGTTATTAGTTGATTAATTTGTCGCGAGTTCTGGTGATCAAGAATCAACCGCTCGTTTTTTGAAAAATCATTTTCGGAGCAGGCGAAAAATATTTGAGATAAAAACAGTATTATAAGGAATAAATTCAGGAATCTCGTGGAAATAATTTATTCTCCCCAAAATGATGACACATAAATTCCGGCCCCAAGACCGCAAAGAGGAACCGTTCCTGTATAACTGGAATTTATGGCATTGAAATATTCCGGTATAAGACCATAATTATTAAACGACTGAGCACTAATCCAATGTTTAAGCGCGCCGGCTTTTTTAAAATTGGTCATATATTGATTAAGATCGGCAATAATCATATCACCAACAACCCACTCGTTCCCGTTTCGCCGGCTTTCAGACGGAAAGCGAACAAATCCGTTATTTAGTCTCAGATGCTTTTCGAAAGCGGCCAAAGTTTCTTTGCTGATGATATCCTGAGGTGTAAAAACCCACAGCAAGCCCCAGGCGGTTGCAGCATCAAGATTTGTTTCGCCGCCTTCAAGGAAAGATTTCACCCCGCCGGATTCGTTTATAAAATTACTCTCTATAGCATTCCGCAGTGTAATAGCGGCAATCTCGTATTGTTGGGCCCTTGATTCATCGTTGACCATCCGTGCAAGCCAGACAGCTGCGACCAACCCTCGGTATGCAGATGCCGATGAGTAAAAATAATGCTTTTGAGCCCCCTCGTTGTAAAAACCGTTATCGGCCCGAATCAAACCGCCTGCATCAATATTATTGATTATTAAATCGGCGATTTCAGAAGATATTTTTGGCCAATAATATTCCAGAAAGCGAATGTCATCTGTGGTCTCAAGATATAGTTTTAAATTACCCAGCAATAGTCCAAAATTACCCATCTGAATAATTGGGCCGAACTCTCTGGTGTCGGTCGCCTCCGTCCCGTTGCCATGATAGTAATTGACAGAAACGGTATAATTTTGCCCCAGACCGCGGTTTTCCCCTGACCAGCTATAATGCTTCAACGAGCCGCTATTACTGTTCATGATAAATTGCAATGCCGCCAGCGCCTCCTCGACATGTCCGGATTTTAGAAAAGCATCAATTGAAAAACTCATTCCGGGAACCGCTGCAACGGCCATTTTATCTGGCGGGAATGTGTGCACAATCTGTCCACGGGAAGGAAATTTTTCCCGGGACTGTGCCATTTTTAACAAAGCCAGCGATTGGAGATATACGGATCGCTCAATTTCGGAAAGATTTTGAGGGAGGATCGAGGTTCGCTGCCAGTTTTTCCACCAACCGATTTCCCTGAGCAGTGCAGAAAAACCGGGGTGTTCATTTTTGTATTTTCGGATGACACCGTAGGATTTTGGATCGAGCGATTTATCATAATTGCAAACGACGAACAACCATTTACGGCCATCTTCCTGAAAGGACCACTTGCCAATATTCATGCCCTGTGCAAGATCATCGATTTCGAAATTAAGCGAATAATCACCAATCGAATCACCACTTAAAACCGTATAAAAAACCCAGAACGGGCCATCTGATGTAAAAGGTGAGAATGCATATTGATCAAGTACACAGTCTTTGTTTCGAAGCTTGTGATGAATAATTCCCGTTCCGTTTATATAACCCGACGAGACTGTTTCCATTTCAGTCAAAGCAATTTCACGACGATTTTTAAACAGGATTGTACGAGCCGCGGAGGCAACAAGGTCAGTATGTTCCGCATTGCTGTATTGCATAAATATATGGGGTGTGAAATTGGTGAAATTACGGTTTTTAACATTGTAGCTTGCCGCAGAAATTCCATTACTGAAAGGCAGATTGTACCAGGATCGGTGAGCCTTGTGCTCAGTGGATACGATGGTTCGACGGGGCCGATAGGTGGATAAAAACACGGGTCCACGGGTTATACCTCCATCTCCTGACGGGTTGTCAATTTTAATGGCCAGTAAATTCTCCGAATGTAAAAGTCCCCCCGGGATTTTATAAAACGCAGTTTTTGATGAGTCAAAAACCGTTAATGTATCGGCCAAAGCCACGCCATTGATAAAGGGCCGGGCAATAGTCCGGATTTTTCCCAAATGAAGAAAAAGAGTGTCTTTGGCCTGATAAATACTATCCAGATTAAAATGAATCCGATACCAGGCAATGCCGTCATAGTCCACAAATCCCTGACTTTCCCATGAACCAGGAACGGTGATAGAATACCAGGAGGAATCGTTTAGTTCGATCCTAGCCCAGCTGGAATCATCGCCGATATTGAACATCCAGTTGCCATCCAGTGAGATGTCGGCAAGGGAGATTGAAATCAACAAAATGACCAGAGAACACAGTTTAGCGGTTTTCATTGTCATAAAATTACATCAATTTCCTGAAAACGACAAAAAAGTAATTTATTATTCTGTCCGGTGTCCTTCCAGGCGCAGCAGCTGTTTTTTTAAACTGAGACCGGCGCTAAAACCGGTAAGGTTGCCATCTTTACCAATGACCCGGTGGCAGGGGATAAAAATGGGGAGAGGATTATTGTGTAGCGCTCTTCCAACTGCCCGTGAGGCCCCCGGTTTTTTCATCCAGCGGGCAATGTCTTCATAGGTAACAATTTGCCCAAACGGAATTAACCAGGTCCAGAAAAGTACCCGTAACAGAAACCCCGTTCCAATAAACGCCGGGTTAATTCGTAATCGATTAAGCGGACAACCAACATTTAGCCATTTTGCGACCTGCTCCGAAATATTTGTTTTAAAGTCAGATGATTCTGAATCGGCACTGATGCTGAAGTGCGGGTGTAGTAACTTCCGAAGATTCTTCATCGTGAATGTAGCCGCCACCACTCTGGATTCAAGACAGGCAAAATAAAGTGAGGTAGCGGCGCCCACAACAGAGCAGATTTCTACGGTGCCGTTCAAAGGGGTAGATAAATAAAAACCCGCCGTTGGCATCTCCCGCAATAATTTTTCACGACATTCGAGACATTCGTTCCAATGTAAAAAACAGACGCGCTCATTTTCCAGGGGCATGCCGCCGGATACAATCAATTCCACACATTCAGGGCTTAAGTGGTGGTTTGGGGCAAGATTACAATCGTTCATATTAGAAGATACGACAAGAAACTAAAAATCTGAATGGTTTTTTATTACCAGTTTAGTTTAATAAACAACATTGCTGATTGCAATATGTTGAAGGTTTCAATAGATTTAAGATGTGATTTTAGAAAAACAAGCTGCCGCAAATTATTTACCTGTCTATGATCAGAAAATTTTAGATTTGATTTATTCCGGTGATGTTGAACAGGCTCGATGGGTGGCGGAGGAATCCTATGAATATTCAAGAACTACCTACGGCGACTCACACCTCGAAACAGCCAAAACACTAAATAATCTCGCCTGGGTTTACGATCTTCTCGGTTATTCCAAGGCCGCAGAGGCTTGCTATAAAAGAGCCATTGAATTAAAAATATCGGTTTGTGGTCAAAGAAGCACCGAACTGATTCCCAGCATGGAAAATCTCATGTCTCTGTATCTGTTGAATGGGGATTATAAATTAGCCGAAAAATTACTGATGGAAATGATCAATATTGTTCGAAATCATCCGGAACCCTGGTGTTTTCGTGAAGCGGTTTATCTGTCCCGGATTGCGGAAATAAATCTCAAGCTTGGCAGAATAAATGATGCCGACGGTTTTTATCATGAATGTATTGCTTTCGTTGAAAGAACATTGCCCCTTGATCATCCGAATCTGGGCCGGGCCTTTGCCAATATTGCTGATTTTTACAGACAAATTGGGAAGTTCCGGAGGGCCGAATTTTACTATATGAGAGCGTATGCAGTTTTAAAAAGATCATTATCTGTAAAACATGCCGATGTCCAAAATGTTCTTGAGAAGATAAGAGAGCTTCGGGCACAGCCTCAAACATTGTCAACAACAGACAGCAGCACTCAATAATCAGGAGACCCTGACCACGATGTATCTTCTTTATTTTTTAGCCGGTTTTATTCTGCTGTACTATGGCGCGGATTTTTTGGTTCGCGGGAGCTCTTCCATCGCTGTGTCCTTCGGGGTTAAAAAAATTGTTGTAGGCCTTACATTGGTGGCACTGGGTACATCAATGCCAGAATTTGTTGTCAGTTTTTTTGCTGCCATTGAAAAAGTTGATGGCGTTAGTGTGGGCAACATTGTTGGCAGTAATTTAGCCAATATCCTGTTGGTTCTTGGTCTGGCATCGATAATTCGGCCGATTGGTGTCAAAAGAAGAGTGTTTTTGCTTGAATTACCTGTTCTGTTGTTGATTACCGGGATGTTTGTAATCTTTTGCCGGGACGGTATTCTGGAGGGCCTTGAAGGCGCGATCATGCTGGTGATTTTTATTGCCTATATGACATTTATTATCGCAAACCGGAAAGTACGGGAAAGCACCGACATTGAATTGGTGCCCATGGAAAAAGGCCATTTGATTAAGAACACATTTCTGACGATTCTGGGACTGGCCGGACTTATTGTTGGTGGACAACTAACTGTCCGTGGGGCCATTGGACTGGCGCGGGCGTTTGGCATATCTGAGGTTGTTATTGGATTAACGGTTGTAGCCATTGGTACATCGTTACCCGAACTTTTTACCAGCGTTGTAGCGGTGATTAAGAAAGAGGATGAGATTTCAATTGGAAATATTATCGGCAGCAACCTGTTCAATACCGCCTTTGTGCTGGGCGTAGTGCCGATGATTCGCCCCCTGACAATTGATCCCGGTGTGATTCGTTTTGAAAATTTATTAATGCTATTTGTAACTGTACTGTTTTCAATATTTTTATTTATTGGTCGAAGTTTATCACGAATTGAGGGCATGTTATTACTTTTAATTTATGGATTTTTCATTTCCAACATTGTTTTTCATTTTATCTAATATATTCCGCTTGGTTATTGTGGGCTGATTGTCCTATAATAGGGTCATATAAGCGTATTTAATGATTTTTCCGAACAATGAAAAACAGGTGTACTGATATGAAGAAGATTGTTGTTTTGGGAGCGGGAATGGTTGGCCGAGCCATTGCCCTGGATATGAAGACACGCTGCAATGTAACGGTTGTGGATATTAATCCAGATAATTTGAACAAACTCAAACAAGATTCTCAATGGATTACAATAAAACAGGATGTTACTGAAAAAGCCGGGCTGGAAAGAGTCATTTCCGATGCCGATCTGGTAATTTCGGCGGTGCCCGGCTCAATGGGCTTCGAAACGTTGAGACGGATTATTGAAAGCGGCAAGAATGTCGTGGATATCGCCTTTTTCCCCGAGGATGCTTTTAAACTGGATGATCTGGCGCGGAAGAACAATGTAACTGCGATTGTTGATTGTGGTGTGGCGCCGGGAATGAGCAACCTGTTGCTGGGTTATCATAATCAAACCATGCAGGTTGATACATTCAAATGTTTTGTTGGCGGTTTGCCGGTTGAACGAAGATGGCCGTTTGAATATAAGGCGCCTTTTTCGCCGGCCGATGTGATTGAGGAATATACCCGTCCCGCCCGATTTGTTGAAAACGGAAAAATTGTCATAAAAGAAGCACTTTCTGATTCCGAGTTGATTAATTTTGAAAAAATTGGGACATTGGAAGCGTTTAATACCGACGGTTTGCGCAGTTTGATTAAAACCATTGACGCTCCCAACATGATTGAAAAGACGCTGAGATATCCCGGTCATATTGATAAAATCCGGGTTCTAAAAGAGTCCGGTTTTTTTAGTTCTGATGCAATAAACATTGGCGGGATTAGTGCAGTGCCTCTTGAAATTAGCTCACAGTTATTATTTGAGCAGTGGAAGCTGGGCGATATGGAAGAAGAATTTACGGTGATGCGGATTATCATCAGCGGGAAGGAGAACGGCGCTCCCAAAACGTATATTTATAACATGCTGGATAAGTTTGATCCGGTAACGAAAATTTCGTCTATGGCCAGGACAACGGGTTACACCTGTACTGCGGCAGCAAACCTATTTCTGGATGGCAGATTTCAGCGTAAAGGAATTTGTCCGCCTGAGTATATTGGCGAAAGAACCGAAAATGTGAAATATATTCTGGATTATTTAAAGAATCGGAATATTGTGTATACAATGAATGAAAATTGAGAGGATGTCATGAATCGGGAAAAAGCCTGGCAGCTATTGACGACTTATACTAAAACCGAAAGTCTGCTTCGGCACGCACTGGCCGTTGAGGCAGCGATGCGATTTTATGCTAAAATATTTGGAGAAGATGAGGAGTATTGGGGAATTACCGGGCTGCTGCACGATTTTGATTATGAAACCTTTCCCGATGAAACGAATCACCCTTATCGCGGCAATGAGATTCTGAAAAAAGAAGGCTACCCCGAGGAAATGCAGAATGCGATTATGGGGCATGCCGGATATACAGGTGTTGCGCGGGATACACTCCTTGCAAAAACGCTCTTTGCTGTGGATGAATTGGCCGGTTTTATTATGGCCGTAACGATGGTTCGGCCATCGAAAAGTATTCTTGATGTCACACCGAAGTCGGTGAAAAAGAAATTTAAAACCCGGGCCTTTGCCGCAAAGGTCAGCCGTGAAGAGATATCCCAGGGAATCCGGGAGCTGGGCGTGGAGGAAACCGAGCATATTCAACGAGTGATTGATGCGCTGAAAGTTGTGGCAGACAACATTGGTCTGGGTGGGACCCCGGAGCTGTGATTTTTAGGTGATTTGATAAACACAAAAATATTAAGTAATTTAGGACAGCTAAACCCTCGCTTGAAGAAACAGTGAGAACGCAGAGCGAGTGATATAAAAATTTTCTCTAGTTAGGAGAGAAACTGGTTTTTAAGAAGCAGGCCGAGAACTGCTACTCATTTATTGAGCGGGAAATACTTCCGGTTGTTGAAAAACCGGGGCGATATACAGGCAACGAAATAAATGTCCACCATAAGAATTTTGCAGAGGCCGATACCTCGGTAGCACTCATCTATCCCGATCTTTACGATGTGGGAATGTCCTACTACGGTTTTCAGATATTGTATCATTTATTAAATCGGGAACCGGACATCATCGCCGATCGGGCCTATGCACCCTGGATCGATTTTGAAGAGCAATTACGGAAACACGCGATGCCGCTTTATGGGCTGGAGTCGAAAACACCCCTAGGTAATTTCGATGTTCTGGGATTCACGCTGCCTTACGAATTGACATACACCAATATATTAAACATCCTGGATTTGGCCAACGTTCCGGTGCTTTCCAAAGAGCGCAGAGATATCGACCCGATTGTAATAGCCGGCGGCAGCAGTATCTATAATCCCGAACCACTGACAGAATTTATCGACCTTTTTGTCGTTGGTGATGGCGAAGAAATCATTGTGCCTCTTGTTCGCTTTATTGCAAAACAAAAACGGAAGCAACTGCCCCGCACGGAGGTATTAAAATTGGTTCAGCAGAAGTTTCGGGGTCTCTATATACCTATGTTTTATAATGCAGAACCGGACCCTGAAAGTGGATATTTTATTCACAAACCTGATAATGAAAATATATCTGCTAATGTGCTGGCATTCCGAACTCCGGAATTGAAGCCGGACTATTTTCCGGAAAAACCATTAATTCCGGTTGTTGAAATTGCCCAGGATCGCCTCGTAGCCGAAATTATGCGAGGATGTACTCAGGGCTGTCGATTCTGTCAGGCGGGAATAATCTACCGCCCGGTTCGCGAAAGAGCGCCACGAGACATCGTCGGGCAAATTGAAAAATCATTGCAGTTGACCGGGTATGATAATGTTTCCCTTTTATCGTTATCCTCTTCCGATTATTGTGGCATGAATGAATTGGTTTTCGGGATTTCTGATTTCCTTGACAAAAACAGGGTCGGCTTATCACTGCCTTCGTTACGATTGGATAGTTTTTCAGATTCAATGGCAATGATTTCCCAAAAAACCAGAAAGTCCGGTCTGACCTTTGCTCCGGAGGCAGGCTCGGCGCGACTGAGAAATGTCATTAATAAAAACATTTCTGAAGAAGATTTGATGAATTCTGTCGATATAGCGTTAAAATATGGTTGGCGGTCGCTGAAGCTGTATTTTATGCTGGGTTTGCCGACGGAAACCGATGAAGATATCGCCGAAATTATCCGGTTGACAAAAGCCGTATATGAACGCAGCAGGAAACACCTTTCAATTAACATTACCCTGTCAACATTTATTCCCAAGCCTTTTACGCCGTTTCAATGGGAGGCTCAAAACGACCCGGTTGAAATCCAGCAAAAATTGGACATGATTAAAAGGGGCCTTGCATCGTACAAACGGATTAAAATAATGGCTCGCGACCCCTATTATTCGCAACTTGAAGGCTCGGTCTCCAGGGGTGACCGCCAGATGGCCCGGGCAATTTACAGCGCATGGAAACGTGGGGCGAAATTTGATTCATGGAAAGAATTATTTAATCCGCGGGCGTGGGAACTTGCCATGAAGGAGTGTGGTGTGACTCCGGAGCAGTTTACAGGACAAATTAATATTGAGGACACTCTGCCCTGGGACCATATCGACGCACGGATATTAAAGTCGTTTTTGCTGGGTGAACGGGAAAAAGCATACCGAACAGAATCAACTCCCGACTGCCGGGACGGATGTATTGCTTGCGGGGTCTGTGATTTTGAAAAACTTTCCATGAAGATTACCGAAAAAAGAGAATTAATGATTCAGGAAAATCAGCCAGATATCGATTTTGAAGCGTCGGCTCCGGCGGAAAAAAAATTCCGCCTGAAATACCAGAAGAAAGGTGCCTCGAAATTTATTTCCCATCTCGATACAATGCGGGTTTTACAGCAGGCATTTCGTCGGGCAAAACTTAAATTGTCCTTTACCCGGGGATTCAACCGCCGTCCCAAAATGTCTTCTGGCTTTCCCTTGCCCCTGGGATATAGTTCACAATCTGAATACCTGGATATTGTGCTTACTTTTGTTGATCCGAATTTAGCGGAAAACGTGAACCGGGAACTGCCGGATGGTATTTTCATTGAATCCGCTACTGAGATTCCTATAAAGTCCGGCTCTCTTTTTGCTGGCACCACCGGCTTTGACCATGAAATCCGGTTTCATGAGAAATTGCCAAAGAATATATTACACGCAATAAAAGAATTGAAAAATCGCCCGGAAATAATTATTGAAAAGCGTCGGCAAGACTATATTTATCAAGTTGATATTCGTCCGTTTATTGATGATATCACACTGTATGATGAATACGGATTTATCCTGAAAACAACGGTATTTGGCGGGCAAACGGTCCGCCCGGAAGAAATTTTAAAACAGCTGGGAATTAAACACACACCCATAATTTGCCGGCTGAAAACTCATTTAGAATAAACGAATTAGGTTGAAACAACAATTATGAAAAAACAGATTTTAATCAGTGAAACCAGCAAAGAAACCCGCATAGCTATTTTGGAAGATGATGAATTGGTGGAGTTCTTTGTTGAAAAACCCGAGCAGACCCGTATGGTCGGCAATATCTATAAAGGAAAAGTGGAAAATGTCATCGATGCCATCCATGCCGCGTTTGTCGAAATTGGATATCATTTCAATGCATTTTTGCCATTTTCTGAGATGGATGATCCGACAAATGTTGGGGCGATGATGGAAAGCATTGTCGGCGACAGTGATGAAGAAGAGGCCCCCAGAACAAGACGAAGAAAACCACGCACACCACACCACACGGGTTTAAAAACCGGACAGGATATTCTTGTTCAGGTAATCAAAGAGCCTTTTGCCCAAAAAGGTCCCCGCGTGACGACAGAGCTTTCAATTCCTGGGCGTTTTCTGGTTCTCGTGCCCAATGAAGAATATATCGGGATATCCAAAAAAATTACCCGGCGCGATGAGAAAAAGCGCCTGCGAAAAATTGTACATGACATGAAACCAAAGGGCTTTGGGTTTATTATTCGAACAGTCGCCGACGGCCAGGACGAAAAAGCAATTAAAAATGATCTGCAGGACTTACTTCGAAAATGGGCCGAGCTGGAATCAAATGTAAAGAACAATTCCGCACCGACCTGTGTATATCGGGATATGGAAATTACTTCAATGGTTATCAGGGATCTGTTTACCCCGGACATCGATCAAATCATTGTGGATTCAAAAACGCTGTATAAAAAACTGCACGCCTATATCAAAAGCGTGTCTCCGGCGCTAGTCAGCAAGATTAATTATCACAGTTCCCGTAATCCGTTGTTTACGGAATACAATGTAGAAAAAGAATTTGAGAAGACGCTGAACAAGAAGGTCTGGTTAAAAAGTGGTGGATGTATTGTGATTGAACACACCGAAGCAATGACCACTATCGATGTCAACAGCGGTAAATTTATCGGGAAAAAAGATCACGAAAAAAATTCCTTGAAAATTGATCTTCAAGCGTCCAAAGAAATCGCAAGGCAATTGAGATTGCGCGATATCGGCGGTCTGATTGTGATCGATTACATTGATATGGAAGAGGCCGAGAATAGACAAAAAGTATATCAAGAATTAAAACGCGCCCTATATCTTGATCGGGCGAAAGTTGCCCTTTCGCCAATTTCCAGTTTTGGATTGCTGGAAATGACGCGTCAGCGAACCCGGGTAAATTTATTATATAGTGTCAGCGAAGAATGCCCGCTCTGCCACGGTTCTGGAAGAATATCATCAAAGGAATCGGTAGTGACTAAAATCGAAGGTTGGTTTCGACGCTTTAAAGTAAAATCACGATCCAAGCGCCTGGAGATTCATTTACACCCGGAGATGACAGAATATCTTCAAAAATCCACCAATAATCTGATGCGGAAAATTCAATGGAGAAATTTTCTGAGAATAAAAATTGTCGAAGACGCCTCGGTTAATGTAGATGATTTCAGAGTCTATCTGGTAAAAAACAGTGAGGATATTACGGATCAATATTAGACTTGACAAATCTACCGGGAATATCTAAATTTGCAGGCCGTGTTGAAACCCAATTTTAGAGAGATTTATGAAGAGTGAAATGTATGCAATAGCCGAAATCGCAGGAGACCAGGTTGTCCTGGAGACAGGAAAGAAGATTTCTGTTCCCCGTCTGGACGTAGAAGAGGGAAAAGAATTTATCGTTGATTCGGTTCTTTATTACAGAAATGGAAATGATGTAAAAATTGGCAATCCTACCGTTAAAGGTGTTCAGATCTCAACGGTTGTTGTCGAGCACAAACGTTTGCCGAAAGTTATTGTTTTTAAAAAGAAACGTCGCAAAGGCTATCGGGTTAAAAACGGTCACCGCCAGCCCTATACACTTCTGGAAGTTAAGGGATTAAGTGAAGCAAAAAAGGCGGCGTCGAAACCCAAAGTGGCCCCCAAAAAAGATAGCAATCCGACGGAAACCAAACCAGAAGCAGCGACCCAGAAAGAATAGGAGCATAAACAATGGCACATAAAAAAGGTGTGGGTAGTTCAAAGAATGGTCGCGACAGTCAATCGCAACGATTGGGTGTCAAGCGTTTTGGCGGTGAAACCGTGACCGCAGGCTCGATCATCGTCCGTCAACGCGGTACCCGGATTCATCCCGGAAAAAATGTTGGCAAGGGGAATGATGACACCCTGTACGCAACAATTGATGGCGTTGTTACCTTTGAACGAAAAGGCCGCGATAAAAAAATCGTCAGTGTTTTAAATTAATTTAAATCCCGCAATTTTCCCTGTCCGGGCGAACCCACTTTGCCCTGGTGATTGCGGGATTATTATTTTTATTCCAAATTTAGTCCGGTTTTCTTAAACTGTTTTATTGTCAGAATAAAACAGGGGAAATGGATATGAGCAAACAGACAAAAGATGCATTTAATGAAGAGCGCGATAATCTCAATGAACTGGTGCTGAAATATAGCAATAAAATATCCAAGCGCTTCCTGAATCTGGATACACAGGTTTACCAGGACGGGGCGCTGGATAGCAGAACCAAAGAAATGATGGGGCTGGTTGCATCTTTGGTTTTACGCTGTGATGATTGTATTAAATATCATTTGATTCAATGTCGCAATAAAGGGGTTGCCAACCAGGAATTGGAAGAAATTTTATCAATTGCATTAATTGTTGGCGGTTCGATTACGATCCCTCATATTCGCCGGGCGGTCTCCTTTTGGGACGGCATTCAATAACGAACGCTATTGGGCATTCAGCCAAATCAGTGTTTTGTTTAATTCCTGATTGTTCCGCAGATAGTACCGGGCATTTGTCTTCCGCCCAATATTTTCCCGGAGCAATATCGAATATCCATGTAAATTAGCCTCCCGAAAGGCGGGCTCGTCACTAATATCTGAGCCAAAATAAAAAATTACCGGACTTAGACCACTTTCATGTGGCAACAGAGCAAGAATTTTTCGAATAAACAGTTGCTTGTCCCAGTATCCCGCAGGAGATATCTGGATTTTCTTCATTGTCTGTTTTGCACTGAGTAGCGACCCAGAAAGTTCACGTCGGATCAATGGCGTCAGTATATTCGAAATATAACAATCATCAGAGGGCATTAATATGCATAATTCTGCGCCGGTGATTCGGGTGTTCTCTTTTGTCCAGGCCGGACCAATTTCAAGAGAAACTGTGTTAACCAGTCGTTCAAGATAGTGGCGGATAAAGCCCAGCTGCGGGTAGGTCCAGGCAAACCCCGGACCGTCAATTTCAAAACCGTTACTGCCGGCCAATATTACATTATTATGGATTTCCGATTTTAATTCTGCCAATGAATTAATACTGATTACTCCGGTGAAAATTGCAGGAGGCCGGTAAAGGTTGGCAATTTGATTAATTGTATCTGAAACGTTTGTAAATGATCGTTTTAATTCGTCAAAATTAAAGAGCAAACAGTTGGTACGTTTTTGTGTGAAAGTTTTTGTATAATCAGGAATTTTTTTTAGGAACGGGAGCATTGAATATTATCGCAATCGGGAAAATTGAGTAAGACTATTGATATAAATGATATTTTTCCGATGTTTTTATAAAATTATCCAGATCCGGTTTCCAGCCATCCACAAGCGTCTTGACCGAGGGCGTTCCATTGCTCAGACTGTTAACGAGCTTGTCACTTCCATACAGGCGATTTATTGTAGTTCTGAGGGTAAAGTATTCGGGATAAAGATCGCGGGTCTTTTCAAGTATAATTAGCATTGCCACGATAGGATCTAATTTATCCCGGTCGATAATTTCTATTTCAACACCGCCGCATAATTGACTTTCATATTTTGGTTTGTAGGCTACATTGGGAATGGAGACAGGGGTAAATGTTATTGGTCTGAACCGAATTCCCTTTAATTTCAAAGCATTAAGAGCATTGGTATATTGCTGGGAATCGATCCATGGCGCGCCGAATTTTAGAAAAGGTTTATCAGTCCCCCGCCCTTCTGACAGGTTGGTTCCTTCAAGCAAACAAAATCCAGGGTATACAATAGCCGTTTCATGGGTCGTCATATTTGGTGAGGGTGAAATCCAGGGCAGATCGGTCTGGTCATACCAGAGAGAACGCTTCCACCCGACCATTTGAATAACCGAAAGATCGACCATAACGGCATTTTTATTAAAAATCTCTCCGCTAATCCATTTGGCCAATTCACCGACGGTGAGACCATAGCGGATTGGAATCGGATGCGATCCCACAAAGGATTGAAAGTCCATATCAAGAACAGGACCCTCTGTGATATCGCCACGAATCGGATTCGGGCGATCAATCACAACAAAAGGAATTCCGTGTTTTGCAGCGCTTTCCATGGCCAAAGACATCGTGGTTATATATGTATAAAACCGGGCGCCCACATCCTGAATGTCGTAAATAAGAATATCCACATTTTCCAGCATTTCCGTTGTTGGCCGATTGGTCTGTCCATAGAGGCTATAAATCATCGCGCCGGTTTTCGGATCCTTTTCATCGTTAATAGTTTGACCGTCGGCATGTAGTCCCCGAAATCCATGCTCGGGGCTAAAAATTGCCGTTACCAGACACTGGCCGCTTTCGTGAAACAAGTCAACAATATGCTCTCCGGTTTTATCACAAGCGGTATGATTACAAATAATCCCGATACGTTTGCCGGCAAACTGTTCAAAATTCTGTTCGCGGAGAATATCCAATCCGGTTTTTACCATGATTTGCGAAGGGTGTGATTGACAAGCGTTTTGTTTCGTGATAAAAAGGCTAATTACCAGACTTAAAAAACACAGATTTAGTTTCATAAGAATTGTTTTTTTATGAATTAATTAAAAGCAATATCCCAACCAGATACTTATTCCAGCTGGGCTAAATCCTTATTCCGGACCGATTGCATCGGTTGGGCAAACATCAACGCAGGTTCCGCAATCGGTGCACATCTCGGCATCAATTACATAGATATCGCCTTCACTGATTGCGTTTTCGGGACATTCGGGCAGGCAGGCACCGCAAGCAATACATTCTTCACTGATTACATGAGCCATTGATAGTATCTCCTTGTTGGTTGATTGACAAAAATCGCAGGAATTTAAACATATTCTGCAGTATAGACAACAGTTCTGGGACAATAGTTTTTATTATTTAATATGAATTCTGTAGATTACGGTCGATTATTCGTATGTATAAAATCTAAAACAGAGGAAAACCATGGTAGACCAGATCAGAGAAACCCTTCGGGACAGTAAGGCTGCGCGCTGGCTGGCGCTGGGCATTGTATCTTTCACAATGATGTTCGGATACTTTTTTACAGAGGTTATTTCGCCGCTGAAACCAATGCTGGAAGCCCAGCTTGGCTGGGACAGCACCGCATTCGGGACTGTTACCAGTGCCTATGGCTGGTTTAATGTGTTTCTGTTGATGCTGATTTTTGGTGGGATTATTCTGGATAAAATGGGAATTCGGTTTACGGCAATTGGATCAGCATTGGTTATGGTAGTTGGTGCTGTTATTAAATTCCTAGGATTATCCCTGGCTCATAAGCTGGGAATCAGTGCTTCAATATGGATGGCGTCTATCGGTTTTGCAGTATTTGGAGTTGGCGTTGAAACGGCGGGCATCACCGTATCCAAAATCTTGGTCAAATGGTTCAAGGGCAAAGAGATTGCTCTGGCGATGGGATTACAGGTTGCTCTGGCTCGTATGGGCAGCTTTGGCTCTCTGTTTTTTGCACCCTACATTGCCAAGGCATTTAATGTCGCAGCGCCAGCATTGCTGGGTGCGGTTCTGTTGTGTATTGGACTGATTACCTTTATTATCTATAATTTTATGGATCGTAAGCTTGATCATCAGATTCGGCTGGAGCTTGAGTTGGAAGAGCCTTTCCGTATGAAAGATATAGCAATGATTGTTACCAATCGTGGTTTTTGGTATATTGCGCTCCTCTGTGTTCTGTTTTACTCGGCAGTATTTCCCTTTTACAAATTTGGTCCCGATCTGATGGTCAACAAGTTCGGCATTAACCCGGAACATGCCGGTATCATTCCCAGCCTGGTGCCTTTCGGGACAATGTTCCTGACACCGGTGTTCGGAAGCATATATGACCACATTGGAAAAGGAGCCAGCATTATGATTTTAGGATCATTGATGCTTCTGTGTGTTCATATCGTGTTGTGGATACCCGGCTTAAACAGTGTTGTTCTGGCGGTGTTGTTGGTTATCGTTTTGGGTATGGCGTTCTCGCTTGTACCGTCTGCCATGTGGCCGTCAGTACCGAAGATCATTCCCGAGAAGCAGTTAGGAACCGCTTACGCGCTGATTTTCTGGGTCCAGAACTGGGGTCTGATGGGAATCCCCTTTATACTTGGTGTCGTTTTGGACAAAACAAATCCTGGTGTAGCCGCCGCAAAGTATGCCGGTGAGAATGTAAATTATAACTATTCAACCACATGGCTGATTTTCATTGCCTGCAGTGCGTTGGCGATTGTCGTTGCGTTTATGCTGAAAGCGGAAGACAAGAAGAAGGGGTATGGTTTAGAGCAGCCCAATATTGTAAAGTAATATCACTCGTTACAATGATAAGTGACGCCTCTCGAAGCAAAATCGGGGGGCGTTTTTATGATGGACGTCTAGTTATGATAGATTCGTAAAAGCGTTTGGCTGAGCGGGCGGGCGGATATTCAGGGTCGGCGTTTTCCCAGATAGTTTGAACGATGTCCATATGTTTCCGGGCATTTACCAAATCGTTATCGTTGGCATAAACCCGGGCGAGTTCATAATGGGCTTCGGCGTACATAGGTAAAATACTTAATGTGTTTTCAAGGAATTTCTTTGCCTTCGAGTAATCGCCCAAATGCCGGTAACAATGGGCGATTTGAGTAAGGACCGTGACATCGGTCGGTGCATAGTGGGATTCTTTCTGATATTCCATTATGGCATTAATAT
>JAFGXZ010000277.1 GCA_016936335.1 Fidelibacterota bacterium | reverse complement strand
AACAACTACCCTTGCGGGTCGAGATTATTAAAAAGACGTTTATTCCGTGGTTGAACGGATACACGTTGGTCGCAGTTGTCGGGCGTGGCGGTCTGGTGAAACCGATAAAAGGGGGAATATATTCAGTTAATGACGACTTGATGGATGATACGATTAATTGTAAATATGCAACCCATGCCAGTAACCTGGGAGCGTCCATTGCTCACGGTATTGCCATGGAGTATAAGGTTCCGGCATTTGTCGTTGATCCGGTGACGGTGGATGAATTTATTCCGGAAGCCCGGATTTCAGGGGTGCCGGAGATTCAACGGAAAAGCCGTCTTCATGCGCTTAATGTCAATGCCAGTATACGCAAGGAAGCCGCTCAAATCGGAAAATCAATTGAAAAAACGAAATTTGTTGTGGCTCATTTAGGTGGAGGCATTACGGTTGCGGCGGTGGATGGTGGAGAGATTATTGATTGCAATGATGCACTGATGGGAATGGGACCTTTCTCTCCAGAACGGGCTGGCGCTTTACCCTTAGAGCCGTTGATAAAAATGGCCATGAGCGGCAGCTATTCGTTTAAAGATTTGTACCGGAAATTTACAAAAAACAGTGGCCTGAAAGGTTACCTTGGTACCGGTGATGTTCGGGAAGTTTTGGACAGGATTGACAAAGGTGATGAAACGGCTGATTTGGTCTACAGGGCGATGATATACCAGGTGGCTAAGGAAATCGGGGCCATGGCGACAACAATGAAAGGCGAACTGGATGGTATTATCATAACCGGAGGTATTGCCCATTCCGAAAAAGTGGTGAATGACCTTTCGGAACGGATAAAATTTATTGCCAATATTTATGTCCTCCCCGGTGAAAATGAACTGGAATCCCTGGCCGCTGGCGGATTCCGGGCGATTGACGGTGAGCAGGAAATTCAAACCTATGTCAGTGAATAAGAATAATGAATCAGGAGTAGGGGGAATGATTAAAAGTTATCTTGATATTTTAAATGCTGTTCAAGGGAGTAAGCATAAAAAAACAATATCCATCGCCATGGCCGATGATGCCAGTGTGCTGGAGGCCATTAAGGCTATTGATGAAAAGGGAATTGCCCATGCTGTTCTGGTGGGTAACCCGGAGCGGATAAAAGCAATCGCTGAAGAGGTCAATTATCATATAACTGACGATATGATAATCCACGCTATGGATGAAGCGGATATCGCTTTTAAGGCAGTGGAACAAATTCGCCTCGGAAAAGCCGATATCCTTATGAAAGGTCATATCTCTACACCGATTCTAATGAAAGCAGTCCTTGACCGGGAAACCGGCTTGCGTAAGGGCAGCGTGCTGAGCCATGTGGCGGTGGCTGAAATTCCGACTTATCCCAAAATGCTGATTACCAGTGATGGCGGTATTAATATCGCGCCGGATATGGAAACTAAAAAGGCCATTCTCGAAAATATGGTTGATGTCTGCCGGAAACTTAAAATCGATCAACCAAAAATCTGTGCACTCTGTCCAATTGAAAAGGTGAATCCGAAAATCCAGGAGACCGTTGATGCCGCGAAACTGCAGAAACTGTCCGAAGCCGGTGAATTTGGTGATATTATCCTTGAAGGGCCAATGGCTATGGACGTAGCGCTGTCGGCGGAAGCTGCCCGAAAAAAGGGGATTGAAAGTCAAATCGCCGGAGACACGGATGCCATACTGGTGCCTAATATCACCAGTGGGAATGCAACAATTAAAATTCTGATGTACCTTGCCAATGCTAAAGTCGGTGGCTTGGTAGTTGGTGCAAAAGTACCGATTATTCTGCTCTCGCGATCCGATAAACCGGAAGAGAAATTTAATTCCATGATACTGGCGATTCTCGTCGCGGACTGATATAACTTCAATAGTCATTCCGATTCCGCTCTGATGAGCAATGGAATCTATTAAGATCAATGCAACGTCTGTCCGTGATGATTACGGGAGGCATAAGAATCAGAAACAAAGAACCAGTACTCAAGATTCATTGCTCTACTAATTTATTATTCCACCATTCTATTCTCACCGAATATTAAATTTCAAACAATTATATATCCCACTTTTCAAATTGAAATTTGATGGTTGATTGATTAACTTTCAGTGCTAAGCATTGAATACAAATACAAGGAGTTAATATGTCAGTTGCAATATTATGTGGTGGAGGTCCGGCGCCGGGAATGAATACCGTGGTTGGTTCGATTGTCAAATCATTTACACGGCACGGAATTCGAGTTCTGGGACTTCATCATGGGTACACCGGTTTATTTCGTGAAGATGCCAAAGTGGAAGAACTTGATTTTAGTAAAGCCGATTGGATTTTTAATCGCGGTGGCTCATACCTGAAAATGAGCCGATTCAAACCCACAAACGAAGATTTCAAGACGAATTTTAACCTGAAACTATTTAAAGATAATGATATTGAACTGCTCGTGACGGTTGGTGGTGATGATACGGCTTCCACGGCCAATCGGGTAGCGAAATTTCTGCGGGACAAAGGGTATCCCGTTGCCAATATTCATGTTCCCAAAACCATCGACAACGATTTGCCCTTGCCGAATCATTCACCGACCTTTGGTTATACGACGGCAGAAGACAGCGGTGCAAAAATTGCCGCAACAATTTATGAAGATGCCCGTACCAGTGAGAACTGGTTTGTGATTGCCGCTATGGGGCGCTCGGCAGGACACCTGGCGTTCGGAATCGGATCCGCCTGTCATTTACCGATGATTGTTATCCCGGAAATGTTTAACCATGCTGAGATCACCGTTGATCGGATTGTAAACCTGGTTGTTTCGGCCATGATTAAGCGGAAGATCATGGATGTCAATTATGGCGTTGTCATTATTTCAGAGGGAGTATTTCACAAACTTAGTGATGAAGAGATTGAGAAATCGGGAATCAATTTTAGCTATGATGATCATGGTCATCCTGAATTGGGAAAAATTTCAAAAGCACAACTCTTCAATGAGTTACTGGAAAAGAAATACAGGGAAATTGGTCTGAAAATCAAATCCCGTCCAGTTGAACTGGGCTATGAAGTCCGGTGTATCAATCCCGTGGGGTATGACCTGGTCTACTGTACTCTGCTTGGCAATGGTGTTTATAAATTATTCAAAGATGGTGCTACCGGATGTATGGTTTATATTAATCAGGCCGGCGATGTGTCCCCGCTTTACCTGAAAGACCTGGAAGGACCGGACGGTAAAATCCCACCGCGGCTTGTGGATATTGAAAATCAGAAATCCCAGTCAATCATTAAAAACATCATGCAGTATATAACCGAAGAAGACTATACCGCTGCCCGAAAATATGTCACGAACCCGGAAATCTACGACTTTAATAAAATTTTAAATTGGGATTGATAATAAATACAGAAATTGCTATTAAATCTATCTGTTTTATATCGGATTTATGGTTGTAATTTCGGCCTGAGAATAGTAACTTCCCAAACGCCGATTGGTTGTTTCTCAGATGCTATTTTAGACAAGTAACACCTCTTTAACCGGAAGCAGAGCTGGCATTAGCGGGGAGGAATTCTGTCTCAATAAAAATGAATAATAATATATGGAGAGAACAATGACTCAAAAAATGAAAAGTATGGATGGGAACACAGCGGCTACTCATGTCGCCTACGCATTTAGCGAAGTTGCTGCGATTTATCCAATTACCCCTTCTTCCGGGATGGGCGAGATGGCGGACGCCTGGGCTGCCAAAGGTTTGAAAAATATTTTCGGTCAAAAAGTTGATGTGGTGGAACTGCAATCCGAAGCCGGTGCTTCGGGTGCCGTGCATGGGGCGCTGTCCGGCGGTGCAATGACAACAACATTTACCGCTTCCCAGGGTTTGATGCTCATGCTTCCGAATATGCACAAAATTGCCGGTGAAATGCTGCCGGCGGTTTTTCATGTATCTGCTCGCTCACTGGCGTGCCAGTCGCTGTCGATTTTCGGTGACCATTCCGATGTCATGTCAGCCCGGAATACCGGCTGGGCGCTGATGGCGGCCAGCTCAATCCAGGAAATTATGGACTTAGGTGTAGTGTCTCATCTGGCGACGTTGAAAACTAAAATACCGTTCCTGAATTTCTTTGATGGTTTTCGGAATTCCCACGAAATACAAAAAATCTACCCGATCGAGTACGATACTATGCGTGATATGCTGGACATGAAATATGTCGAAGATTTTCGGGCACGCGCCATGAACCCGGAAAAGCCACAGCTCAAAGTCGGTCAGGAAGGTCCGGACACCTATTTTCAGGGACGTGAAACTGTAAACCAGTACTACCTCGATGCTCCGGCAGTTATCCAGGAATACATGGACGAACTGGCCAAAAAGATTGGTCGTCAGTATCACCTGTTTGATTATTATGGCGCTGCCGATGCCGAGAAAATTATCATCATTATGGGTAGTGGCGCCGATACTGTTGAAGAAACTATTGATTACATGAATAAAAAAGGTGAGAAAGTCGGTGTGGTAAAAGTCCGTCTTTATCGTCCATTTTCAGTTGATCATTTTATCAAAGCGATTCCAACATCGGTTAAAAAAATCGCTGTTCTCGATCGTACCAAGGAACCCGGTTCGATTGGTGAGCCGCTCTATATGGATGTTGTGGCTTCCCTGGCCGGAAATGGTGTGAAAGTTATTGGTGGCCGTTACGGACTGTCTTCCAAGGAATTTACACCGCCGATGGTCAAAGCGGTTTATGATCATCTTGATGGGGCCTGCACCCATGGATTTACCGTTGGTATTAACGATGATGTGACCCATACGTCACTGGAAATCAAAGAAAATATTAATACAATTCCCGAAGGAACGATTTCCTGTAAATTCTGGGGTTTGGGTTCTGATGGAACTGTTGGCGCCAACAAAAACTCAATTAAAATTATTGGTGACAATACCGATATGTTTGCCCAGGGATATTTTCAGTATGATTCGAAAAAATCCGGTGGAACAACCCGCAGTCATTTACGTTTTGGGAAGCACCCGATCAAGTCAGAATACTTGGTTGTTGAGAATGTGGATTTTATTGCTTGTCATAATCAGGCATTTATGGATCGTTATGATATTCTTGAGGGAATTAAGGAAAAGGGTGTTTACCTCATGAATTCTGTCTGGAACACAGAAGATGCTTTTGAAAATCTGCCTCAGGCAATGCAGAAAACGATTATTGAGAAAAAGATTCGTTTTTACAATATTAATGCACTGGAAATTGCCAACAATATCGGTCTTGGCGGTCGTATCAATACCGTCATGATGGCGGCCTTTTTTATCATTTCCGGCGTACTTGAAAGAGATCATGCTATCAAACTGATCAAAGACGCGATTGATAAATCCTACGGTGCCAAGGGCCGTGAAATTGTCGAGATGAACTGGAAGGCAGTTGATGCCACAGCCGAAGCACTGGTAGAAGTCAAAGTGCCTGCGGAATTGCCGGCCAAACACGCTCCGGTAAAACAACTGGTTCCTGAAAACGCCGATGATTTTGTCAAGAATGTCATCGAAAAGATCATGCGTGAAAAAGGCGATGAGATTCCTGTATCGCAGATGCCTCTGGATGGTTATGTTCCGGTTGGGACAGCCAAACTGGAAAAACGAGGCGTTGCACCGACAGTTCCGCATTGGATCAAGGAAAATTGTATTCAGTGTAACCAGTGTTCTTTTGTCTGTCCGCATGCGGCGGTTCGCCCGAAACTGATTGATCCGAAAGACCTGGCTGATGCACCAAAGGGATTTGAAACTCTGGATGCCATTGGAAAAGACGCCGGTATGAAGTATCGCCTGCAGATCTATGTTGAAGATTGTCAGGGATGTATGAACTGCGTCAATGAGTGTCCGAAAGAAGCACTCGTTGCCAAACCGATCCAGGAAGAACGGGATGCTGGTGAATCCGAACGGGCACTCTATTTTGATGCGTTGCCGTCGGATGTTCTCAGCCAGGCGGTGAAAATTGAATCCGTTAAAGGCAGCCAGTTCAAACAGCCGCTGCTGGAGTTCTCGGGCGCTTGTGCCGGTTGCGGTGAGACGCCGTATGTAAAACTGATAACTCAGCTCTATGGCGACCGGATGGTCATTGCCAATGCCACCGGCTGTACCTCTATCTGGGGCGGCACATTTCCAACGATTCCTTATGCCAAGAATAAAGACGGACACGGGCCGACTTGGGCCAATTCGCTGTTTGAAGACAATGCCGAGTACGGTTATGGAATGCGTCTGGCGATTGATGTGAACCGAAAACAGCTGCGTTACACTATGGAAAAAGCACTTGAATTGGATATAAATGCGGATTTTAAAGCCTTGATCAAAGAAGCCTTTGAACTCTGGGATACCAAAGAAGCTGAGATCAAAGCCGTTTCCAAAAAGATCCAGGCGATGCTGCCGGGTTTGCTTGAAGACGCCTGTTGTGATAAAAAGGCCATACTGTCCAAGATCCTGGAACTGCAGAGTTATATTGTTCCAAAAAGCGTCTGGGCTTTTGGTGGTGACGGCTGGGCTTATGACATCGGTTATGGTGGTCTGGACCATGTGATGGCTTCCAACCGGAATGTCAATATCCTTGTTGTCGATACTGAAGTCTATTCCAATACCGGTGGCCAGGCTTCCAAGGCGACACCGCTGGGATCGGTAGCCCGTTTTGCCGAAGCCGGTAAAACGACCAAGAAAAAAGACCTGGGTATGATGATGATGAGTTACGGTTACGTCTATGTGGCTTCAGTGGCCATGGGCGCCAATAAAAACCAATTTATCAAAGCGGTCAAAGAAGCCGAAGACTATAACGGACCGGCGATTATCATTGCCTATGCTCCCTGTATCAACCACGGTTGTAATATGGAAATGACCCAGCAGGAAGAGAAGAAAGCCGTTGATACCGGTTACTGGATGCTTTACCGCTTCAATCCGGCTCTGAAGGCTGAAGGAAAGAATCCGTTTTCCCTGGATTCCAAGAAACCATCACTGCCGGTTGAAGAGTTTCTGAAAGGTGAAAAACGGTATACATCGCTGAAACTCAGTTTCCCGGAAAATGCCGAAAAATACTGGAAAGAACAGCAGGTAATTGTCGATGAACGTTACAAGCAGTATGCAAAAATGGTTGAGTAGTGAAATATTCTGACCATATCGGATAGAAAAAGGGCGGTTTCGACCGCCTTT
>JAFGXZ010000276.1 GCA_016936335.1 Fidelibacterota bacterium | reverse complement strand
TGGCATTGCCGAAATGTCCATGCTTGGCCGAGATGTCCGTAAACGTACCGACAAACTGGATGCGGTTGGAAACACCACAGCGGCTGTGGGAAAAGGTTTTGCCATTGGCTCGGCAGCGTTAACCGCACTGGCCTTGTTCGCCGCCTTTCAAATTTCCGCCGACATTCCTTCCATCAACCTAACCAATCCTTTTGTTGTTGCCGGATTGTTGATTGGCGGAATGTTGCCGTTCTTATTTAGCAGTATGGCAATGCGGGCTGTTGGCGAGGCTGCCTATGAAATGATCAAAGAAGTTCGTCGCCAGTTCCGGGAAATCAAGGGGCTCATGGAAGGACTGGCCAGTGCGGATTATTCCAAATGTGTCGATATTTCAACATCCGCTGCAATCAAAAAAATGATCCTTCCGGGGACGCTGGCCGTTATTATTCCTCCCGTTCTCGGGTTTATTAACAAAGAGATGTTGGGTGGTTTGCTGGCTGGTGTCACTGTAACCGGTGTATTGATGGCAATCTTTATGGCCAATTCCGGCGGCGCCTGGGACAATGCAAAAAAATTTATTGAAGAGGGCAATCTGGGCGGCAAAGGCAGCGAAGCTCACAAGGCCGCTGTCACCGGCGACACCGTGGGTGATCCATTTAAAGATACTGCCGGACCGTCTTTAAATATTTTAATCAAATTAATGACAGTGGTATCGCTGGTAATAGCGCCACTGCTAAGGTAGTTACAAAACGATTATTAACATAAGGAGTTCGACCTGTGAGGTATTATGAAAATCTATTTATTGTTCATCCCAATTATGAACAGGAAAAGCTGACCCATACCATTGAAGCAGCCAAAAAAGAAATCTCAAATTTGGGCGGTAACGTGCTTATCGTTGAAGAATGGGGCAAACGTCGTCTGGCTTATCCGATCGATAAACAGAAATACGGCAGCTATGTTTTGATTCAATACGAATCAGAAACCCAGAAAATCAATCTTGAACTGGAAGCCTGGATGAAGTTGCGCGCTGAAATTCTGTCCTATATGACTGTTGCACTGGACAGCAAACCGGAACCGCGTTCAGCCGATGCAAATGAAATAAACCAAAATGATGAAGACTAGGGTGCGATCGGTTTCAATCTGATCAGAACTCCTAACATCAATATATAATGAAAGGAAAAGATATGGCATTATTAAACAAGAAAAAGATTTGCAAATTCTGTGAAAGTCGCCGGGAGGAAATCGACTATAAAAACTACAAGACTCTGCGTCGTTTTATCACGGAACAGGGTAAAATTATTCCCAGCCGCATAACCGGTACTTGTGCAAAACACCAGCGGGAGCTGACCAAGGCAATCAAACGCGCTCGCAATATCGCGTTGATACCTTACGCCTACGACGTAACCCAAAATTAATTCATAAAGATACACAGGAGGCAATTGTGCGTATTATATTACTTCAGGATTTTGAAGGCCTGGGAAAAGCCGGCGAGCAGATTGACGTCAAAGATGGATATGCCCGCAATTTTCTCTTTCCCAAAGGTCTTGCTCTGAAAGCCGATAAAAACAGTATTAAACGATTCCAGGAAATGGCTCGTCTAAAAGATAAAAAGAAAGATCGTGCCCTGAAACAGTCACGGGATCTTGCCGAAAAACTTCAGGCAGTTTCTTTGACTGTTCCTGTCCAGGTTGGTGAAGAAGATCGGGTGTTTGGCGCAGTCACATCGATTGAAATTGCTCAGCAATTAAAAGAAAAGGGCTATGAAATTGACAAACGTCAGATTCTTCTGGAAGAACCAATTAAAGCGCTGGGTATTTTCGAAATTCCAATCAAACTGCATTCCGAAATTACAACCAGCATTAAACTTTGGGTTATTAAAGCGTAATCCGTCATTTTCCCACCAAATATATAAGGCGAAACCTTTCTTGTTTCGCCTTTATTTTTTTTGTCCTGATCCGCCGCCGCGATATAGGCTTGTGAAAAGGCTAAAAGTGCACTATATTTTTCATACGTATGTCTGAACTTCTGGTAAATATTGCCTTTCCGTCTTCTGCATTAAGAAAGTTCTTTACATATCGTATAAATCCGGGGAAAAAATTCACACCTGTGCCCGGCCAGCGTGTCGTTGCCCCGCTGAGAAATACACCGACAATCGGTTTTGTGGCCGAAACAGGAATTAAAGCCCCGAAAGATATTAAACTCAAAACTATTATCGAAATTATCGATCCGGAACCCTTAATTCCAACAGACCTGTTTCGTTTTCTAATCAAATTATCTGACTATTATCTGGCCCCGCTCGGGAAAACACTTTCGGCCGCGATTCCCACCGAATACCAGATCCAGAAACATCGTCAGGTTTTTACTTTGGATTCCAATTCTGATTCGGTTCCTGAGCCGTATTTACCACTATTTACAAAAATCTCATCTAAAGAATCCATTCTCCTGTCAAGTTTAAAGCGGCAATTCGATAACGAAACCCTTGTCCGTGGAATTGAAATTCTAAAGAAATTAAACAAGATCAGCGAAACTCCCCAGTTCAGTGCACCACAACACCGTCCGCTGATTCAGAAGCAAATTCTATTGACAGAAAAATTTACTTTCGGACATCCGGATCATCTGAATTTACAAAAGCGGGCGCCCCGCCAGTGGGAAATACTCAAACAGTTGAAAATTCATTACACTATTCCTCAAAAAGATATAGATAAATATTCCCCGACCGCCATCAAATCGTTGTCTGCAAAGCAATGGATAACCATCGAAGAAACAGAAATCTCCGATGATGTCTTCTGGGAAGATATTCTATCCAAAGAGAAGACTGTTTCTTTAACGGAAGAACAACGTATTGTGACCGAAAAAATCGCCGGGGAAATCGGTTCAAATCGTTTTGCGCCATTTTTAATCCAGGGAGTCACGGGCAGTGGTAAAACCGAAGTCTATTTAAAACTGATCAAAACAGCACTGACGGCCGGCAAATCGGCTCTTGTTTTAGTCCCGGAAATTACCCTTACAACTCATCTGGCAAGTCGTTTCCGAGGTGAATTCAACGATAAAATCGCCATCTGGCATAGTCATCTCAGCGGTTCACAACGCAATACCCTCTGGCAGAAAATCCGGAACGGCCAATATCCAATAGTCATCGGAGCCCGTAGCGCTGTACTTCTTCCGGTGCGCAATCTGGGGTTAATTATTATTGACGAGGAGCAGGATGGATCGTTTAAACAACGGGACCAGGAGCCTCGATATCATGCCCGTGACGCAGCGTTAATGCGGGCAGTGGAGTGTCGGGCGGTCGTTGTCATGGGGTCAGCCACTCCCAGCCTGGAAAGCCTGTACAATGCCGCAACCGGCAAATTTCAAAAATTGGAATTGAAAAAACGTTTCTCCGATGCCCCTTCCGCCACCATTGAAATTATTGATATGAAGGATGAATGGAAATGCACCGGTGATTTTGAAAATCCCATCTCCCGGCTTTTAAAGGAAAAAATCGCTGAAAAACTCGATCGAAACGAACAGATACTGCTGCTCCAAAACCGACGTGGTTATTCCAATGTCATCCTTTGTCCCGATTGCGGCTGGACGCCCAAATGCCGTAACTGTGACATTTCATTGACCTATCATAAAAAAGCAGCAACATTGCTCTGCCACTACTGTAATGTAACACAAGCGCCCCCGGTTGTTTGTCCAAACTGTCAGTCATCAAAATTTCTTTATCCGGGATTTGGCACCCAGCGGGTTGAAACTTGCCTGCAGGAGACTTTTCCAAAAAATAAAATCATCAGATTAGACATTGATAGTACGCGTAAACGAGGGTTTTCCCAACGAGTTATGCGGGAGTTTGAATCCGGCCATATCGACATTATCATAGGGACTCAGATGATCGCCAAAGGTCTTGATTTCCATAATGTGACTTTGGTCGGTGTACTAAATGCCGATATCGGGCTATTCATGCCGGACTTCCGGGCAAGGGAACGGGTATTCCACTTGCTTTATCAGGTTGCCGGGCGGGCGGGCAGGGGTAAAGTTCAGGGTGAGGTATTTATTCAGAGTTTCAATCCCCAGGACATTACCATTCGTTTTGCCATGCAGCAGAATATCGCCAAATTTACCGCACTGGAATTAAATGAACGAAATCCGGTCAATTATCCACCTTTCAGCCGGCTCGCTGCTATTCTGTTTTCCGGACTAAATGAGAGCAAGGTTCAGGAGGCCGCCAATATAAGTACTCAATATCTCAGACAAAATATGAAAAAGATGGAAGTATTAGGCCCGACGCCGGCTCCTATCGGTAAAATTAAAAACCGTTACCGCTACTTGTCTATTATCAAATCCCGCAAAGATACCGACCCCAACGGGACCCGGCTGCGTTCCGTGCTCAAATCATTTCTGACATCTTCGATTCATCAATCCCAAAGTCGGCAGGTCCGCATCAGCGTTGACATTGATCCAATGGATTTACTCTGATGCCTAAATTGATTATTCTGTTTTTGTTTGCCGTATGCAATTTTCTGCCAGCCGGACAAAAAGTTCTGACAGCCGACAATATCCACATTTATTACCCGGAACAACGAAAGCAGATCGCGGTTATTACATTGAATACCATTCAAAATAAACTTCCACAGATTAGGAGGTTTCTGGGTGAAAACTACCGGCCAGTTCATGTATACATTACCGATTCACAAGCCACCTTTGAACAATTGGCCGGTTCACATCTTCCCTACTGGACGGCCGCGGTTACCATTTCCCCAAAGCAGATAATTGTATTGAAATCACCCGGCCTGATCAACACCACGCTGCGTCAATATCGTGAAACTGTTGAGCACGAATTTATCCACTTATACCAGGGATTTTTTATACCATTGAATATCACCCCGGCTTGGTTTAATGAGGGGTTGGCGAACTATACCAGTCGCCCCTATGATATTCAGAGTAGAATTATTTTGTCGCGGGCCATTATAAAAAATCGAATTATCCCCCTCTCTAAATTGGTTAATTTTTTGGAATACAACCACCTTCAGGCCGCGCTGGCATACGCAGAAAGTTCGTCTCTAATAGAGTTTCTGGTTGTTGTATACGGTGAAAGAATTATCCGTGATATTTTTAGTGACATGGCAATGACAAAGGATTTTTCCGTTACACTTCAGTGCCTAACAGATACTGATATCGACATTTTGGAGTTTCGTTGGAAAAAGTATATTATCAGTCGTTACCGCTGGATATTTCTGTTGGATATTCAGTACATTCTTTGGTTAATTATACCGTTATTGGTTATTATTGTGTATTTTATTAAGGCTTGCCGGAACAAAAAAATTGTCCAGCAGTGGAATATTGAAGATAATAATGAAAATGAGCCCCTGATCGAATGAAGAAACAGTTATCACTCGTTTTAATATTTTTCCTCACAATCAATACCATTGGTCTCTTGGGCCAGGCGCTTTTCCAGGGACTTAATCATCCAGTAAATGCCCGGGGCTGGGGAATGGGGTCTGCCGCCAGCAGTCAATCGAAATCCGCCTCCGGAGTTCTGTACAACCCCGCAACGATTGCGCTTTCTCCCGATTTGTGGCAAATTAATCACACAATGTTTCCCCTGGATATTTCTGCCAGTTCGGCGTATTCTGTTTTCTCAATTCCTGGGCCGGGAAAATTTGCGATGCTATTTA
>JAFGXZ010000275.1 GCA_016936335.1 Fidelibacterota bacterium | reverse complement strand
TGCCAATAATGACAGAATCTCCTTTATTGAAAATTACAGGATTCGGGTAAGGAGATTGATATGTCTTAATAACGTGATAGGGTTTGGGTTTCACAATGATAATATTAGTGGATATGGATATTTTTTTCAAGAACCGGTTTCGGTTTTTCGGAAAAACATGTATATTTCCATCAATGAAAAAATCAATAAACAGGCGAAACGGGGGAATTTGTGGAGATTAAAACACGACGGGATTTTCTTAAAACTCTCGGTGTTGGTGCGGTAGCTGCATCGTTGCCGTCATGGATTTATTCCTGCGCAACGGGAAAGAGAAAACCGAATATCCTTTTTATCATGAGTGATGATCACGCCGCTCATGCTATCAGTTGCTACGGTAGTAAAATCAACGCAACACCGCAGCTTGATCGTCTTGCCAGCGAAGGGATGCGTTTTGACAATTGTTTCTGCACCAATGGTATCTGCGCACCCAGCCGGGCATCCATCCTGACTGGAAAATACAATCACCTGAACGGTATGCTGGACAACAAACTGGAATTTGATGGTAAACAGCAAACACTACCTAAATTGTTGAAACCGGCTGGTTATCAGACTGCGATGATCGGCAAATGGCATCTGAAAAGCGAACCGACGGGATTTGATTATTATAAAGTTTTACCCGGTCAGGGTAAATATTTCGATCCGCTTTTTCAGATTAATGGAAACTGGCCCGAAACGACCGAGGAAAAGGGATATGTGACCGATATTATCACCGATGAAGCGATTCAATTTATGCGGAATGCGGATTCGGAAAAACCTTTTTTGCTAATGTGCCATCATAAAGCGCCCCATCGTCCCTGGCAACCTGACCCGAAACATTGGGCGCAGTTTAAAGACCGGGAAATTCCCGAACCACCGACTCTGTTTGACGATTATAAAGGTAAAGCCTCTGCCGTTAAGAATGCCGAAATGACCCTGGAACGACACATGCATCCGCTGGATACCGGCGGGGTGATTGCACCGGAAAATCTGAAAGGTAAAGATCTGGTTCGCTGGCGGTATCAGCTCTATATGCGGAACTACCTGGCCTGCATTGCTTCCATTGATGACAACATTGGACGAATTCTGGATTTTTTAAAAACAAGCGGACTTGAGGAAAATACCATTGTGATTTACACCTCTGATCAGGGCTTTTTCCTGGGTGATCATGGTTGGTTTGACAAACGTTTCATGTACGAAGAATCGTTGCAGATGCCATTGATTATTCGCTATCCGGGCGTTGTTCCCAAAGGGCAGGTAAATGAGGATATGGCGCTGAATGTGGATTTTGCACCGACATTTCTGGATTTTGCCGGAGTTGAAATTCCTACAGATATTCAGGGGGAAAGCTTCCGAAAAATTCTGCAAGGCCGAACACCGAAAAACTGGCGACAGTCTGCCTATTATCATTATTATGAATACCCGGCCTGGCATATGGTGGATGCTCATTACGGTATCCGCACGAAACGTTATAAACTGATCCACTACTATGGCTATACCGATGAATGGGAATTTTTTGATCTTCAGGATGATCCGCAAGAAATGAACAATTGCTATCATTCGCCGGAATACCAGGACCTTATCAAAAAGTTGAAAATAGAACTCTATCAACTTCAGGCATATTACAACGTAGAGAAGCCGGTTCCGATGCAAATAGAAAAATCCGAAACCTCTTTGTTTTAAGCAATTTTTAACGAATAATTGTTTTGAATAATCAAAAAACGCTGTCCAATATTCTAATCAAGCCGTCGGGTCCTGACTGCAATCTGGCTTGTGATTACTGTTTTTATCTGGACAAAGCAGGCTTGTTTCCCAATAAATCCAAACATCGGATGAGTGAAACCATTCTGCAGGAACTGACACGGCAATTACTGGAGCAGGGAACCCGGCAAATTTCTGTCGCCTGGCAGGGGGGTGAACCGACGTTGATGGGAGTGGATTTTTATCAAAAAGCGATTGATTATCAGAAAAAGTATATAAATGGGAAAAGGATTGGGAATTCACTTCAAACAAACGGCCTATTGATCGATGACAGCTGGATGTCGTTTTTACAGGAGAATAATTTTCTGGTCGGATTATCCCTTGATGGTCCCCAACATATCCATGACCATTACCGCAAATTCCACAGTGGGCGGGGTAGTTGGGAGAAAGTCAGTTCGGTGGCCAACGTGATGCTAAAAAACGGAGTGACCGTCAATGCATTATCCACGGTCAATGCGTATTCTGTAAACTTTCCCGATGAGATTTATGATTATTTAAAAGCGGTTGGTTTTCGTTTTATGCAATTTATCCCGATCGTCGAAACTTCCGAAGACGGTTGTGGGATTAAATCCTTTTCGGTTCGTCCAAAGGATTACGGGATGTTTTTAATACGACTGTTTGATCGCTGGCTTTCGGACTTTCAAAACGGAGAACCAACGACATCCATTCGGTATTTTGAATCCCTTTTTTTTCGATATATGAATCTGCAACCGCCGGACTGTACGCTGATGGAGAGCTGCGGTTCCTATCTTGTCGTGGAACATAATGGTGATGTGTACAGCTGTGATTTTTTTGTTGAACAGGCCTGGAAACTGGGAAATATTACGGAAACCATTTTGATAGATATGCTAAATCCACCACGACAGCAACGCTTTGGGAGAGCAAAGTCCGAGCTACCGGTCAAATGTCAGATTTGCCCCTGGTTATTCTACTGCTTCGGCGGTTGCCCGAAGGATCGGCAGCGAGATTGCCGCACGGGTAATCTTAATTATTTTTGTGAGTCTGTAAAAATGTTACAGGAATATGCCGATCCTTATTTTCGTCAATTGGCCGATGAATGGCGGAAGAAGAACGTAACCTGATTTGGAATATACGTGTGTACTATTTACCTATGAAAGGATAGAGATAATCTGGTTTGACTACCATTCAGGTAGATTGCTTTTTTTAGTCTCACGCATCTCTTTGAGAAATCGCGCCAGTCTGTCTCTGGCGAATTGCATTTCCGGTTTGGTCTGGAATTCCTGCAGCATACGTCTGCGAATGCCGGCGCTATCATCGTTGATATGCAGCATACTATACAGTTGACCACCAGTTGTTACCTGAGCGACCCGCCAGTTTCGACTGCTGCCAGCCCAGATGCCTCTCCAGCGTAAATAATGTTTTCCGCCACCGGCCGTTTCCAGTTCCCATGATCCGGAATCGGTCAGGTTCTGAAATTGGGATTTTGGAATATTATCGGATTTTTCTAACATAATTACCTTCTATGAATATTTTATTTTCAGGGGTTTAACTGACTTTTTATCCGACAAACCGACAATCAAAGAATCAAAAAGAAATCCGCACAATAATAGAATAAAACGATTACATCCGAACAGATCAATACACACCATTTGTATAAATGTTAAGAAATATTTTTCAGGAGGTCAACATTTTTATTTTAACGATCTCTTTATTCGTGTTATACCTGTATCTGTAAGGCATGAATATTTTTACTTAAATACAGAAAATATTTCTCTATCTGAAAAACAATGCCATTTACCTGTTTTATTAGCCTTTTACCGAATTTTCGTAGTGATCAATCTGCCGGAACGTTAGTTTTACTATTGAATGGAAGATCGACGGACAGATACATATTTACTGATCATCGCGTTGATTGCGATTGGGATTTTTCAATGTGATTATAAATTTTCCGATCCTCCAACAGATGATCTGTATTATAACTCGGATGTTGATGATATTCCCAATAACTATCAATCCCCCGCCAAAGCCGATAGTCGTGCGTGTAAAATATTATTTCTGGGAAACAGTCTGACGTATTACAATGCTCAGCCCAATATCCTTGAAGCTTTGGCTGCCCATGGTAATAAATGGATATTTGTTGACCAATATTGTCCTTCTGGTATGCAATTGGATTACCATTGCCATAGTTTAATGAGTCGTCAAAAAATCAGCGAACAGCAGTGGAATTTTGTTATCTTACAGGAGGCAATCCCAGAAATTGTATCACCGTCATTGCATGCACAGGTGTTACCCTTTGTTACAGCATTGAAAGAGATGATACTGGAAAACAATCCTACCACAAAAATCTTCTATTTTATGTGTTATGGGAACAGGGACGGATACGATTATATGTATATTCATGAGAGTTATACTGAACACCAGCATAATATAATTGAAGGTACAAAACAGTTTGTTGAATCGGCGGGAATAATGACTGCCCCGGTTGGTAGTGCCTGGGCTGTTGTCCGGAACGAGCGGCCTGAAATTGAGCTATACAGAGATGATGGCGGGCACCCTTCGTACGAAGGATCCTATTTAGGAGCCAGTGTTTACTATGCAGCGATTTTTCAGGAGAATATAGATACACTGAATTACCCAGGCCGTTCCGACAGCATGACTACCGCTTATTTACGATCTGTGGCATCCGAAATTGTATTGAAGGATCTGGATATCTGGCGTATTTTACCCCTAAGTGACGAGGAGCACTGGGAACTTGATCAGGTTCTGATACCGGATTGATAATCTTGTTTTCTCGACGAGAAACATAATAAAAAACCCGGCAAGTGCCGGGCAATCTATGTTGTGTGAGTGCAGCAGGGATCGAACCTGCGACCCACGGCTTAAAAGGCCGTT
>JAFGXZ010000274.1 GCA_016936335.1 Fidelibacterota bacterium | reverse complement strand
CAGTAAGTTGTTGATATTTAAAGATATTAGAGGGATGATAAGTTTGTACCCCGAGCAGGACTCGAACCTGCAACCCTCTGCTTAGAAACAATATGATTTGTCGTCAATAAATGAAAATTGGTATACGTCGTATACGAGCAGGATGTAAATTTTGTTCATATTGATGAATTATGTATGTTCATTGAAATGACTGGCATTATCATTTTAATTTTGATTAAATATAACATAGTTAATCTCTAATAATAATTTTGGATTTGCATGGGATACGGATTGTTTTTGTCGACGGAGATTAAGGGATTTAAATAATCATTCAAAGACTTAAAAATTGTAACAAAGCATCACATGAAAATATGATAAATGAATGGTATTTCAAATGGGAAGATTTCCTCGTTGAATAGATGTTTATTCCGATAATTAATCCCAACTGTTTTTCTCAAGGAATTTAAAATTCATTAATCATCCGAAAATTTGAAAAGGACATTTTACTCATAAGACACTTTTATAAACTTGTTTACGCCAGATGGAAAAATCCTCCAAAATAGGTCCGATTGAACGCTGTTAGTTATTTTGTATTGTATAAAAAGTATTTTCCAAAAATGAAGAAAAAATAGTTGACTTGCCCAAAACCAAACTGTATATTAAATGTAAGGGTTTACATTGTTTGTTGATTTGAGGTTTAATTAGATGGCGAATATCGTTGATGTAGCAAAGCTGGCTGGGGTTTCTACCGCAACGGTTTCGCGTGTAATCAATGAAACCGGAAAGGTTAAGATTACAACCCGGCGTAAAGTATTAAACGCGATCAAAGAATTAAAATTTTCACCCAATATCAGTGCTCAGGTACTTCAAAGTAAACAAAGTAAAATTATCGGAATGGTTTTTCCAGATGCCAGCAGTATCTATTTTTCTGAAATTATTCGTGGTATTATTAACTATGTGAATAAATACGGTTTTCAAATAATTATCAGCAGTGCCCATGATGAAGAGGAAGAGTTAAAAACGGCAGCACGATTCTTAAATGGAAGAACGGTTGATGGCCTGGTAATGATGGCCCCGTCGTTAACCAATGAAGAACTGTTTAACATACCAATAAACCATAATACACCGGTTGTTTTTATATCGGTACCTCCGGAAAAAGCGGGAATGACGACAATAGTATTGGATAATTGTAACAGCGCAAAAGCTATGACAAAACATTTAATAAAATTGGGACACCAACAAATTGCTTTCATACATGGTTCTGCTCATAATTATGATTCGAAGAAACGTTATAGTGGCTATATTCAAGCTTTAAAAGAAGAAAATATTCCGAAATCATATATTTTTGAATCAGAAGGTAACTTTACTGAAGATTCTGGTTATAAAGCGTGCCAGGTATTATTACAAAAAAATCCTCACCCAACTGCAATATTCGCAGCAAATGATGCAATGGCAATTGGTGCTATTGAAGCTGTCAAAGACTCAGGGTTGCGGGTTCCAGAAGATATTGCGATTGTGGGTTTTGATGACATTAGTACATCACAATATATCACACCCGCATTAACAACCGTCAAAGTTCCGCTTTACGAAATGGGGCAATTGGTAGGAAAGACTCTTCTGCAAAAAATAAACTCCGATTCAAAGGAACATCTGACTGTTGCCGAACAAATTGTTATTCCTCTTGAAATTATTATTCGTGAATCCTGCGGAGTAAAATTACAGTGACATATAGTTATAAAACAAAAGAGATAATGTTGTTTTTAAAATGTAAACGTTTACAAAAATTGGAGGAGAAATGAGAAAGTTAGTTACATTTTCAATTGTCATTACCATGATGGTAATGGTCATGGTTTTCTCACAAAACATTTGGGCAGGCCCAGCCCATATGGATCCTGCTTATATTAAAGTAGTATCGACTGAGAAACCATTAATCATTGACGGAGTGCTCGACGAAACAGACTGGGAGCGCCGTTTTGATTATCTGGTGTTTAACCCGGATACAGTAACCGGTGATGTTGAGTATGCCCCGACTGGGGGTGTTTTGGTAACCGGAACCTATCCGGATACAACAACAACTTTTGTAAAATTTATGCATGATGGACTTGACTTGTTTATTGCACTGGATTCAGACGATAAATATGTGGGTAAGTTCGGTAATAGCTGGGAAGGCGATGGTCTTTTCATGAAAATCAAAGATGCAACAGGAACCGCTGTTGAATACAAATTGTATTTCAACCTTGGTGGCGTTGATCCGGAGATTGCTTTTGAACTTCCTGGAATGTATCCGAACTCCGGTACAGGTGCCGCCTCTAAAAAGACTGGTACTGTTGTAAATGATACAACTCAGATTGACGCCGGGTACAGAGCCGAAATGGTTATTCATCTGGATGAGTTGGGATATACCGATCCCTATACTGATATTGAAATCATGATCGCTATTTTTGACCCAGATAATTATATTGATACTGACAATCCATGGAAAGCTACAGGATCATTCTACAAACAGTGGTGGGGTAGCGAGTGGGGTAGTGAATTTCGGATATTGCGTCTAGCTGATCCGCCAAACTGCAAAGCTTTTAAAACAGATACAGATATAACCCTTGATGGGAATTTGGATGAGGATTTTTGGGCTGGTGCCAATTATATTGTCGTAGGGAAAACCAATGCTTTATGTACTGGTGGATTCTACATGCAATGGGGGGATACGGCAAATAGCTATACGGATCCAAGTGACGCCCAAATCAAATTTATGCATAAAGGTACTGATCTTTACATTGGTGTTGAATCGAATGATGCTTCAGTATGTAAGTGGTCACCAGGCTGGGAAGCCGATGGTTTATTTCTTTGGATGACCAATTATGGTTCCATTCCCGCTGCCGGGGAACGCATGGAAATCAAAGCCATGTATTTCAGTGGAACGCAAGGAGATGGGATTTCCTTTGAGCTGAGCGGAACTGTCCCAACCGGTGCTGCTGAAGGTGCTTCCTTTGAACCTGCAGGGACAGTAACACATACTGAAACCAACGGTGCCGATTCGGGATACAGTTTGGAATTAGTTGTCCACACTGCTGATTTTGGCTATCAGGTTGGAGACACTGTCATGATAAGTGCCTGTATTTGGGATCTGGACTATTCAAGTGCAGATGCTTTTACGGAAGGTATTGCAGACTATGCTCCCAACTGGTGGGGAACCCAATGGGCCGATCCAAGTTTTGAGAAATATTTTATGTATCGTGGAGTTATTTTAACCGGTGAAGAAGTCTCCAATAATCCACCTATTGCAAATGCAGGACCGGATCAAGTGGTCAATGAAGGAGCGACTGTTCATCTAAATGGATCGGGATCAAGCGATCCCGAAACGTCTAGCCTGAGTTATACCTGGACAGCCCCCACCGGAATTACACTGTCCGATGAGAATACAGTTGATCCTAGCTTTGTAGCCCCCGACGTTGATAACATCGAAAAATATGACATAATTCTTGTTGTGAATGATGGTGAATTAGATTCCACTCCGGATACTGTGACAATTACGGTACAAAATGTACCGGAACAAAGGATAATTGCCCATGTTGATCCGATGAGTATCAAGGTTGTATCGGTAGAGAATCCTCTTACGATTGATGGTGTTTTAGATGAGACCGATTGGGAACGTCGTTTTGATTACCCTGTATTTAATGCCAAGAAAGTTACTGGCGATGTGGAATACGCGCCAACAGGTGCTGTTCAAGTTACAGGCGATTATATTGACACAACGACTACTTATGTCAAATTTATGCATGACGGTCTTGATTTGTACATTTCCCTGGATTCTGATGATAAATCGGTGGGTAAATTCGGTACCAGTTGGGAAGGTGATGGACTGTTTATGAAAATCAAGGATGCAAATGGAACCGCCGTTGAATACAAATTGTATTTCAATCTGAGTGGTACGGATCCGGATATTGCATTTGAATTGCCTGGTCTTTATCCTAATTCCGGTTCTGGATTTGCAACTAAACTTACAGGTACGGTTGTTAATGATACGACGCAAATTGACGCCGGTTATACTGCAGAAATGGTCATTCATCTTGATGAACTGGGTTATACCGATCCTTATGCTGAAATTGAAGTTATGATCGTTATTTTTGATCCAGATAATTATATTGATACTGACGATCCCTATAAAGCTACTGGATCCTATTACAAACAGTGGTGGGGCAGTGAATGGGGCAGTGAATTCCGTACCTTGAAACTTGCTGATCCACCATTTCGTACTGCGTATGCGACTGATACCGATATCACACTAGACGGTCAGTTGAATGAAGATTTCTGGGAAAATGCTGAACAAGTAGTTATTGGTGTCGATGCAGGATTAAACACCGGTGGATATTATATGCAATGGGGTGATACACTGAACAGTTATACTGATCGCAGTGATGCCCAAATCAAATTTATGCATAAAGGTACTGATCTTTACATTGGTGTCGAGTCCAATGATGCCTCTGTCTGCAAATGGTCGCCGGGTTGGGAAGCAGATGGTTTGTTCCTTTGGATGACCAATTATGGTTCCATTCCCGCTGCCGGGGAACGCATGGAAATCAAAGCAATGTATTTCAGCGGAACGCAAGGAGATGGAATTTCCTTTGAGTTGAGCGGAACTGTCCCAACCGGTGCAGCTGAAGGTGCTTCCTTTGAGCCTACCGGGACAGTAACACATACTGAAACTAACGGTGCCGATTCGGGATACAGTTTAGAATTAGTTGTCCACACCGCTGACTTTGGCTATCAGGTTGGAGACACTGTCATGATAAGTGCCTGTATATGGGATCTGGACTATTCTAGTGCAGATGCTTTTACGGAAGGTGTTGCAGACTATGCTCCCAACTGGTGGGGAGCCCAGTGGGTCGATCCTGGTTTTGAAAAATATTTTATGTATAGAGGTGTCATTCTGTCGACTAAAACAGGAACGGCCATTGGAGATGAACACCTTCCGGTTGTTGCGGATTTTAAACTGTATCCGAATGTACCAAATCCCTTTAATCCGTCAACAACAATCTCATTTGAGATTCCTATAAAAACGCAGGTCAAACTGGATATTTATAACGTTCTTGGGCAACATGTTACCACTTTGGTCAATACTCAGATGAGTCAGGGTTATCATTCAATTGTATGGAATGGAATGACTAAAGACGGCCAATCAGCACCTTCTGGTATTTATTTCTATAAATTAAGTGCAGACCAAATGACTCAGGTCTCAAAAATGGTTCTATCAAAATAACAGAAAATAGTGAGCAGCAGCTTCTTTTTTAGGAGCTGCTGCTTAAATTTCATTACAATATGGTAAGAACATGAATCTTAGAAGCCCATATCATATTCTGATGATCGTAATTTGTGTGACAACAGTCGGCTTTGGTGGGGTTACCGGTAAAATCAGCGGTAATATCATTGATTCAGAAACCGGACAACCCTTAATCGGTGTAAATGTATCCATAACCGGAACAAGTTTGGGTGCCGCTGCGGATTTTAATGGACACTATGTTATTTTAAATATTCCACCTGGTGAATATACCCTAAATGTGTCCATGATCGGGTACCAAGGAATTCAATTGAATACTGTACCGATTCATACAGATTTTACTACCATTCAGGATTTCAGCCTTTCGCGGACAATTTTGGAAAGTGAGGGGGAGGTAATTGTCATAGGACGACGTCCGGATATCCAGCGTGACAGAACTTCAACAATGTCGGTAGTAGGTTCTGATGAAATTGAGAAAATGCCGGTAACGGACTTTCAGGAACTAATAAATCTTCAGGCTGGTGTCGTAGATGGACACTTTCGCGGCGGTCGTGCCGGAGAAGTCTCTTATATGTTGGACGGTGTCTCAATATCGGATCCCTATGATGGGAGTATGGCCGTTGAAATCGAAAATAGTACAATCCAGGAAGTAAAGGTTATAAGCGGAACCTTTAGTGCGGAATATGGGCAAGCAATGTCCGGTGTTGTCAATGTTATTACCAAAGGTAGTAGTGCAGACTATAGTGCGAATGCCGATTTTTATACCGGTGATTTTATTAGTACGCATTCTATTCCATTTTATCATATTGACGATGTTGATCCATCCGCTATCTATAGCAGTGAATTAAATATTGCGGGTCCGGTTCCATTCATTCCAAAAACCTCATTCTATTTGTCAGGCAGGAAAACGGCTTCTGATGGGTATTTGTATGGCAAATCAGAATTTTTGCCATCTGACTCATCCGTTGTTGATGATCCTGATCCAAACAATTGGACCATTGAGCGTAGCGGTAACGGTCAGGCTCAGGCAATGAATCCGAATGAAAAAGTTAGTTTTACGGGAAAATTATCCTGTCAGGTATTGAAAAGACTATCGCTGGATTTGCAGGGGAGCTATTCTGATCGAAACTGGAAAGATTATAATCATTATTTTAAATATAACCCCGATGGAGTCGCAACTCAATATCAACATCGTTATCAATTTTCAATGGGGCTGACACAAATTTTAAAACAGAATATATTTTATACTCTGAAATTCAATCAGTTATTCAACGAATATGAATCCTATATCTATGCGGATCCCAACAACAATAAT
>JAFGXZ010000273.1 GCA_016936335.1 Fidelibacterota bacterium | reverse complement strand
GCGATCAAGGGTGTAAATTTGAACCATTCGTGGTTTAATTTCAACAATTTTATTCACCCAGTCGAGGATAGAAGGCGGTGTGTAATTGCCATCCCTTCCGCCGGTAAACAGGGACTGGATGGTGACATTTTTCAAGGCGGCGAGTCCTTCGATGATCCGATGAAATTCATACGATGGATGAGGACGATTGTAGATTTCAAAGATCGTTGCGTTCCCGGCATCCAGCTTCATGATCCTTTCGTCCAGTTTTTCCAGGGCAGTGTGTATGGAAGGGCGGATTAGGATGGTGGAATTTGAAAGGATTGCAACTTTAGCGCCGGGCGCCAGGGCATCACGGAGTTGTTTAACTTCGTCGATAATTGTACCAAATTCCGGATGTAGGGTCGGTTCACCATTGCCGGAAAAGGTAATGTAATCCGGGGATGCGGGCAGACTTTTCAACGAATGTTCCAGGGCCGAAAGAACTTCTGTTACGGATGGAAATTTGGCTGTTTCCAGGTTGCTGAAGCGGGTCCAGCCGTATTGACAATAGAGACAGTCCAGTGTGCAGGTCTTCTGGTAAAACGGCAATAGATTGATACCCAGAGAATGTCCCAGCCGACGTGAGGCCACCGGTCCATAGACAATGCTGTTTTGTAAACGAAGTAGCATCCTGCAATCCCTGTAATGATCTGCCCCTGCTTAAGCGTCAATTATTGTGCCATATATGGCGATCGTTGATTTTTCTTAATATTGCTGAAAATCTACCCTGAAATTTTCCCAAGTTGTGTAAAGAGATCGTTAAAACCTATCAAAACTGAAAAAAGCGGTTACTGTTATTCCTTTGCACCTTCCTGCGAAAGTGAGTAATTTTAAAACAATAATGGAGTTGAGAAAATGATTCGGATAATCTGGAAATATTGGAAATATTCGTTGTTTATCTTAATCGTCCTGGTCGCCTGGACATCATTCCTGAAAACAACGATGGTAACGGAAAGTGGTGTAAGCCGCTACTTCGAAGCGCTTTATTATTCACTGACGCTGTTTATCATTGGTGGGCTGGATATCGGTCTACCGGGCGGTGGACCAATGACGGCAATTGCGCTGCTGTGGATTTGCTATTTTTTGGCGCCGGTGTTGACACTGGGAGTAGTGTACCAGGTAATCCAGGATAAAGTTCTGAGTCATTTTTCACCCCGCTGGCGCAATCATTCAGTGGTATGTGGTTTAGGCCGTAACGGTCGGCTGATTTATGATCTAATCAAGGAGCATGAAAAACGGGATCACCGGATTGTAGTGATTGAAAGAGATCCAAATAATTCCCGGAGCATCTTTCTGCGGAAAAGCAAAACCACCTGGTGGCTGCGGGATGATTTTTCCCAGCTGTCAGTACTTCGCCGGGCGAGTGTGCAACATGCCAAACGGGTATACATTACAACCAACCTGGATATCACAAACCTCAATACCCTGGTCAGCATTCAGGGTATGTCGGATCGCCGCAAGGATTTGAAGACATTTTTCCACCTGGGTAACCTGGGGCTGCACGATCTCTGGAAACAGAGTTTTCTAAACGATCCGCTTTATGCCGGTGTACGGATTTTCAACGGCTACCAGGTTGTTACGCGCCGTTTGTACCGTCGTTGGGTACTGCAAAGAAATTACCTCGATCCAAACGGAAATATCTTTATTATTCTCGGTTACGGACGTTTTGGGCAGATGCTGTTTTATCATCTCAGCAGTGATAAAGAGCGCAAGAGTCATGACGATATTGTCGTTGTTGCCAGCCATATGAATATCGACCTGAAACGACGAAAATTTCAGTGGGCTCAGGAACATGCTGTCATGGGCTGCTTTATTCACAATCCCGTTGAAGGCGATATTCATTCATCCGACATTTGGGAACTGGTGGCCGGGAAGATTCGGGACAGCCGTAAAAACGCTATCCTGTTTCTGTGCCGGGATGGGGATATGGAAAACCTGGAACTGGCGGTCAACATGAAACTGGGCGGACCGGAGGAACTTCATAAAGCCACGATTTTCTGCCGGCTTTATAGCCACACTGCCAATGAAATTAATGATATCCTTGAGAAGAGTATTACTCCCGACCAATCCCGGGACGTTGTGATTTTCCCGATGCAGGAAGAACTGAAAGAGGCATTTCACGAAGAACTGTTTGATTGATTCGTGAGCATTCCGATAGAATACGTAGTTATTCCGATGAAATATAATTGTTTACACGGTCTGAACAGCCGGTAATCCGGATGTACTGATCAGTTCGGCAACCCGGCGTTCCAGACTGGTGGTAAACAGAGTGACAGGGTCTTTCCCGATAGTCTTTTGATGACAGGAAGCGATTGTCAGCGGCTGGCCGATATTAACCACCATTTTTTTAAAGGGATTCAACCCTTCGGCACCATGAATACCGATTGGAGTGACGGGTACTGAAAGATTATAATCAGTGTATAACTCGTAAGCAATTTTTCCAAAGGTCGGGTTAAACCGGGGAATATAGGGATGAAATTCACTGGGTTCTTTATCCACGATCTGTTTTTGACCGATGGATTTTAAAATATTGTAAGTGATTTGAAAGATGACAACTGCCCGTCCCTGCAGCAGGTAATGCTTAACCTGCTCGATCGATTTCCGGAGCTGCCGGGCGAATGATGCAAGGTCGCCGTCATAGTGCTTATTGATGGGAATCATCTCGTGTTCTTTTAAAACCTTTGGGAGGTAATGGGAAAACCGATCCGCCAGGGGAAACAGAATTTTTGAGAAGACCGGGCCGAGGGCCGGTTTGACATGAGTATTCAGCAGAATGTCGGCATCGAACAGGTAGTGAGCCGCCAGGAAATAGAGCTGTCGCTGATAAGCGGTGAGGACGCCGGCAATGTCCCGGCCCATTCCGGGATGGTTAGCCACGATAAGGTTGGGACCATGCTTGATAATATTCTTCAGACCGATATAGTTGACGGCATGATTAAAAGGGATAAACAGGGGTTTCAAAATCCGTTTCGCACGATTGTACTTGATTCTCTGGATTCTCAGTAAATCGGGATCACGATGTGTCATGAGTGTCCTGCCTGATATTATTGCTTTAAATTTAAACACCGAACTGCAGATTTACAATTGCAGATCGGTGTTTATTGGATAGAAACCGTTAATCTTATTCGTATTTCAGTGCATCCACCGGATTGGCGCTGGCGGCTTTGTACGTTTGTTTGCTGATAGTCAGGATGGCGATAATCCCGGCAATGAGCGTTGCCAGGATGAATCCGAAAATACTATAGCTGACGCGATAAGCGAAATTCTGTAACCAGTTACTCATCATATAATAGGATGCCGGCAGGGCGATCAGGGCCGCCAGCAGGACTAATTTGAGAATATCCCGGGACAGCAGAGTAAAAATACCGGAAACTGTTGCGCCCAGGGCTTTGCGGATGCCGATCTCTTTGATGCGCTGTTCAGTCGTGAATGATGCCAGTCCGAAGAGACCGAGACAGGCGATGAATATTGCCAGTGTGGAAAAAATCGTTACGATCTGGCGGGTGCGGATTTCGGTCAGGTAAAGACGGTTAAAATCCTCATCGAAAAAGACATATTCAAAGGCCTGATTACCGGCATATTTATGCCAGACGTTTTCGATATGCTGAATGGCCTCCTGGGTATGCTTGGGATCAATGCGAACAGTTGTCGTACGTCCGGCGCCAAAGCGCTGGAAAAAGATAATCATTGGTTCAATCTTCCGGTGCAGCGACTGGTAATGAAAATCGTTGATCACTCCAAGAATTTCATATTTAAGAATTTCATTGGAATTCTGGCCGGTCTGAATAATATATTTCCCCACCGGGTTTTCAATACCTAATTCCCGTACGGCGGTCTCATTCAGGATGACACCGTTGGAATCGACACTGCGACCGGTGACAAAATAGTGTCCGGCAGCCATATCAATTTTATATGTATCGGCAAAATCATCATCGGTAACATGGAAATTCAGAAGTTTTGAATCCTCCATGGCGGCATCACTATGGGAGTAAACATTATTGCCAATATTTCTTCCGGGGATTGTTTGACTGTTAGAGACATTCAGAATGGAGGGACTTTCCAGCACTTCCTGTTTAAATGCATTGAATGTGCGGGCAATATCATCGGTTTTTTCGATAATAATCAGGTTGTTTTTATCAAATCCCAGATCCCGGTTCTGCATAAAACTGAGCTGCCGGTAAATGATAAAACTTCCGGTGAACAGGGCAATGGAGATCAGAAACTGAAAAACCACCAGGGCGCTGCGCAAAGTCGCCTCCCGGCCGCCTTTCTGTCTTTCGCCTTTGAGTACCTTGACCGGCCGGAAGGACGCCAGGTAGAGGGCCGGATAGAGACCGGCCAGGCAGCCAACCAGGATCGCGGTCAGAATCAGTAGTGGAATAATCGTGAAATTACTGAAGTAATTAATAATCAGAGATGTCTGGATGAGAGTGTTAAATGCCGGCAACAGTAGCCGGGTAAAAATCATCGCCAGAAGAATCGCGATAAAGGTGATTACAATTGATTCGGTCAGGAATTGGCCGATCAGTTGTGAACGATTTGACCCTAATGTTTTTCGAATACCCACTTCCCGGGCGCGATTGGCCGAGCGGGCGGTCGCCAGATTCATAAAGTTGATACAGGCGATGATTAGAATAAACACCGCAATAATGGAAAACAGCGTAATATACATGGCGTTTCCGTTGGGTTCGATTTCAAAATCCAGGTGCGATTTCAGATGGATGTCGGTCATCGGTTGGAGATAGTATTCATAGGCGGCGCCGTTGGCCACCAGCTGATCCCAGGAAACACCCAGAAATTGCTGAATCTGCGGGCCGACGTATTTCAGGACAAGATCGGCCAATTTCGCATCGACATCCTGATAATCAACACCCTCTTTCAAAAGAACATAGGTATGATAATTGTTGCTGACCCAGATATTGTTGTCACCCTCATTTCCGGTAAAACTGGCCAGAAAATCGGGGTGAAAATGACTGTTTTCAGGAAAGTCCCTGATTACGCCGGTTACCTTCCAGTCGGTTCGGTTGTCGGAGTTGATAATTTTACCCATGGGGTCTTCATCGCCGAAATATTTCCGCCGCATGGATTCTGTCAGCACAAGAGAAAAAGGCTGGACAAGACTGGTCTTGGGATCGCCCATTATCATTTCGGCGCTGAAGATGTCAAAGAAAGTCGAATCGGAACGGAAAAACTGCTCTTCGCTGAACACTTTATCGTTATAGCGTAGGACCGGAAAACCGAAATTGCGCAGACGAACAGCGTTTTCTACCTCGGGAAATTCGGCCACCAGAGTGCGTGCCAGCGGTGCACAGGAAACCGATCCGTTGAATTCATTTTCACCGAGCATACCGGACAGGGCGACCCGGTAAGTTCGGTCAGCATTTTTATTCCAGTGATCATAACTTAATTCCCATTGCAGGTAGAGAAGAATTAACAGACAGGCTGTCAAACCAATCGCCAATCCGAGAATGTTAATGAAGGAATAGACCTTATGGCGGGACATATTCCGCAGGGCAACTTTAAAATAATTGATTATCATCACGGACTCCCCCTCAACTTCGATTGTTTTTTAAATATTTATTGGATAATTTATTGTTCAAATGCGTCTAATCAGTGTTTGTTAATTCAAAGAATATAAGTCTGATGCATGGTTCCTAAAAAAGATGTCACCGGGGAATAAATCAGATTACATTCAATTTATAATGTCTTCAAATGATTAAAATTCTTATATGGGAGGGATATTTATGAAACAGCG
>JAFGXZ010000272.1 GCA_016936335.1 Fidelibacterota bacterium | reverse complement strand
CCAGAAATTCAGGCACTGTAAAAATTCCGGATTTTAGGTAAAACGGCACAAAAAACCAGCCAAGGACCAATACAATCAGGCACGCCAACCACTCAAAATGGCCGACAGCCAATCCGCTGTTAGCCCCGGAACCGGCCAACCCAATAAAATGTTCACTGGAAATATTGGTTGCAAACAGGGAACATCCTATTGCAATCCAGCTCACATTTCGTCCGGCTAAAAAATATTCAGCAGGAGTTTTTTTTTGCCGGGAATAATAAAGCCCAATTAGCATCACCGCGCTAAAATACAGCACCAGCAATACTATATCCAGGCTTTCAAGATAACCGAACATCTTCTTAATTAATTTTTTGATTCATCATTACCGATTTCCTGACAAATATTGAGCCAAAACTCATAACTGTTTAAGAGAATCAGAATCGAGAGGAAAAAATATTTCGGGCTACAGAAAGACGGGTGAAATTATTAAATTAATAATGAAATGCTTATCATTTTTGCTGGGCGACTTACAAAGATACGTTTACTTCAGTTTCAACTCTTTACAAATCCGAAAAAAATTGGGGGGCGCCAGATCCAACATTTGAGCCGCTTCCGCATCAGTTTTACTTAAGCCTCGGACAAACTGAATATAGGCTCTACGAAAATGGCGTTCAATATCCTTCAGCGGCTTAATATGATCGCGGTCAAAATGGTACGCCAGATTTTCACTACTACCCTCCGTTTTTATCCCAATTGCATCTGCGACCATGGAGTGCGTTACTGATTCAGTATTTAAAAACAACAATCGCTGAGCCACATTTTGCAACTGCCGTACATTTCCCGGCCAGTCATGATTTTCCAGTAGATTACGGGCGTTCTCAGTCAGTTGAGGTACACTACAGGACATATCGATCGCATACTGATTTAAAAAATGCATCATTAAAGCCAGAATATCCTCTCGACGCTCCTGCAGGGACGGCACATAAATCTGCAATACATTCAGCCGATAAAATAAATCCTCACGAAACTCCTTTTTCTGTACCATTTTCTGTAAATCAATATTAGTTGCCGAAATGATACGAACGTTCACTTCATAACTTTTTTTTCGTCCGATTTTATCAATCTGTCCGTCCTGTAATACCCGTAAAAGCTTTGATTGGGCCGGTAGTGGAAATTCCGATACCTCATCTAAAAATATGGTTCCTTTATTCGCCCGCTCAAACAGTCCGAGCCGGCTCTCCTGGGCACCGGTGAATGAACCTTTTTCAAAACCAAACAATTCACTTTCAATCAAATCCCGGGGAATACTGCCGCAGTTTATCGGCACAAAATTTTCCAACGCCCGGTTGCTGAGATAATGAATGTTCGTTGCCACCAGCTCTTTTCCCGTTCCAGATTTTCCATAAATCAGCACGCTGGCATTAGTCGATGCAAATTGCTGGATTTTTTGTTTAACCTGCTCGATGGCAGGCGATTCGCCAATAATCCGCTTTTTTTTAAGAATGTTTTGAATATTCTTATTCAATTTCAGGGTTGAATCCTGATGTCGTGATTCCAGCTCTTTTTTCTCATAGGCATTGACGATAGAGAGAATGAAATCTGTTGGCTGATAGATATAATTCTCGATATCACCGGGATATTTGGTGCAGAACCAGAATGCACCGGCCTGAATCAACCGGTTAGCAAAATCAAAATCCGTCTGGTGAATTGTCATTTTTGTGATTACGATGATTTGAATCAACGGATTGATTGACTTAATTTCACCAATGAGTTCCTCCCCCATCAGCCCTCCGGCAATCTGGAAATCCATAATGACAACGTCATAGAAATCGCGCCGAGCATTTAATAAATTTAAGGCTTCAGCTCCACTTGAAACAATTTCACTTATTTCAATTTTTTCAAATGGTTTGACGGTATTTAAAATCCGGCGAACATCAAATTCTTCATCTTCAATGACCAGTATTCGAATAGTGTTATCAATCATGTAGGTCTCCATCTTAAATTAGAGCGGGATAGTGATGCGAATTGAACAACCGCCGTTTTGCAGATTCATGGCATCCATCTTCCAGCCGCATCGCCGGGTACTCAATTCATAGGCGATATAACAACCATAGCCTGAATTCTTGGCGTTTTCCCGGGTCGAGGTATGTTCAAGGAATATCTCTTTGATGCCCTGTGGGCTGGCAAGCAGCATTTCCGGTTCAATGCCCCGACCGTTATCCATCACTAAAATTTCCGAATATCCTTTATCGGGATAATTGCGAGTCTGGATGGTTATCAAAATATTTTTTTCCTTATTATGGTCAATGCTGTTCTGAATCAACGGCTCAAGGATTTCCCAGACAACATACTCATTAATATGCACCAACGGCATTTTTTGGTCCAAATCCAATTCAAATTCGTATCCGCGTTTTTCGTGATAAACTCGTTTGAACAGGTAGTTAACTAAAAATTCAATAACCTGGTTAATATTGGTTTCAAAAATAGGATTACGGGTAGCGTGCACGGGCGGGTCATACCATTTCATATCGTATATTACACGGGAAATGAAATTGGAATACCGGGTAACCACGTATTTGAATTTCTGGATATTGGCGGCAGTGAGTTCCCGAATCTCCTCCTTGATAAATCCCATCACTTTTTCAGCCTTATGATGAGCATGGTAAATTCGCTTCGTGAAAAGAGCTTCTTTTTGATGCGCAACTTCAGCCATTACCTGCTTCTCGCGTTCCCTGTACAGCTGCTCCTGCGCCAAATCGCGCTCTTTTACCGTATAAGATGTAATGTAAAACATCGCCAGCAATCCAAACAATATCAAAGCCGTAAATAAAATGCCGGTTTCATCATAAACCGTGGATATTTCGCGGGTAATATTGCTTACATCTGGAGTAATTTTTATATAGACTACGCCTTCAAACTCACCTTTGGGAACAAAAGGAACCAGCACGTGAAAAGAACTGACATCATCCCAATCGCAAAAAATCTGTTCCGTCTGACGCAAATCTTCAGCCATAACACGATAGCGGTTAATTGCCTCAGAGTAATGTGTCGCACGAGGCTGCCGGGGAGGCAGGTTATAATAGATAAAATTGAACAGGTCACTGCCTTCGTCGATTGCCCAGTCCGTGCTATCAATGGTGAAAATCAGACAGATATAATCCACGTTTTGCTGCAGGGTTTGCTGATTCAGGATAATATCGAACGCCTGGATAATTTTTTGACGGGATTCATCGATCTGGATTTTGCTAAGCTGGCTTTGCTCCAGCAGCAATTCCAGAGAAGTGGTCACTAAATTGCCCAATCGGATAGCAGAGTCCTTTCGGTAAAGATCCATGGTCTGTTCGATCAATGCTTTACTGGAAATTTTATTCAGATACGACAGAGCGACCTGAAATGCCGCCAGGATAATAAACAGGATAATGAAATGCCTGATTTCAAAACGATATTTTCGAATACGCTTTTGTAAACCCATTGGCGGTCTAATCCATTAGAAATTGTCGTTTTCGAATTTGTTCTTCAGTCTTTTCTAAAGCCTCCTCAGCACTGACTTCATTTTTCAGCACTTTATTCAGATACAAAGATAAAATATCTGAAATTTTGGTATAATCCGATAGCATAGGGCGATGAGTGCCGTGTTCCATCATGGCTTTTAATTGGATTATGTAAGGATACTTCTGCAGGATTTTGGGGTCTTTATAGATATCTTCCGAGATAGGAAGATAGCCGGAAGTTTCGAATAAGATCTCCTGCACTTCGTCGGATATTGTGTACTCTAAAAATTTCATGGCGGCCACTTTATTCTTGGAATATCTGGAAACCATCAAATTCCAGCCCCCAAACAATGTGGCTGGGGAGTATCCCTTGAAATAGGGCGGCATCGCTGCACATAAGTATTTGACTTTGACGGAATCGGCATTGGGGATGGCCATGTCTTTCAGGAAACTGGACCAGCCTCGAAAGAATGGTGCGTCTTTATCAAGGGCATAAAAGTACGAAATCCTTTCATTGAAGCCGGCTGTTTCTACTGGCATATAGTTATAGCGAAAAATTAAATCATATAAAAATTTAGTTGCCTGACGACCTTGCACAGTATTGATGACAAGCTGGCCGTCATCGATGATACTACCACCCATTCCTTTCAAAATTTCTATGTAGTTACAAACCAGGCCCTCATAATCGTCGCCCTGTATAACATACAATGGACGTATGTCCGGATGCCTATCCCCAAAAGCAAACAATTCTTCCCATGTGACACCTGTTTCAATACTTTGTTGCAACTCTGTCTCATGCAATTGCGCCAGTATATCACTGCGATAGTACATGACCCCGATATCGATATAAAGAGGTAATCCAACTAACATATTATTATAATAGCACGTACTGAGCGCTTGAGGAAGGATGTGATTTAAATGTGTTTGCATAAAATATCTGGACAATGGCTCACACCACTTGGTAAATCGTGGTACCCAAATCTGATCGACGGCGAATATATCAATCCGGCTGCCACGGCTCCTCAGTGAACGTGCCAGTAATTCCTTCCGTTCATTGGTCGTGAATTTTGAAAAAGGTAAATCTATGGGAATAATCTCAATTTCTCCGGTATATCTGGCATTGAATTTCCGAATGATTATCTGATGAGCTTCCGACATATTGTCAGCAAAATAGAGTCTGGTTACTCCCTTAGATGGAACCCGGTCTTTGTTAATAAAAATCAGGTTAATAACCAGTACCAAAATAATAGCCAGAATAAAGATAGTGAAAAATATCCCGTATATTTTGCGCCGGCTTTCCATTTTTATCTTTCCAATTTATCTTTTTTGTTTAATTGTCACAATAGTCGAATATAATCTGTGGGAATTAATCTTCCAACGGGAATGTTTTTAAATACGTTTAAGTATTTTAACGAATTTGGGGAATTTTACACTGGCCAGACAGGCTTATCCCATCACTACAAACACGGTATGCTCTTTATCATCACTAAAAACCGGTAATATGTTATTATCAAGCAGACTCCCGTCAACTTTGACCGATTTTATGCCTTTGGAAATGTTATCGGGATTTTTTACAGTAATTTTGTAGGTGGCATCGCGGAATTTCCGGGTCACTTTGAATTCTTTCCAGTATCTCGGAATACAGGGATCGATTTTCAGGCCTTTGAATTCCGGTCGCACACCAAGAATGAATTGTGAAACAGCCACAAAAGACCAGGCGGCTGTTCCGGTGAGCCAGGAGTTTTTGCCTTCGCCCGGTGTTGGTGCATCACAGCCAGCTGTCATTTGTGAGTAAACATAGGGTTCCGCTCTGTAAATATCGATTTGATCTTCTTTGGATGATGGCAGAATAGCCTTGTAATATTCCATAGCCTGGTCACCGTGTCCGAGCATAGTTTCTGCTATCTGAATCCATGTATTGTTATGTGTGAAAATTCCTGCATTCTCCTTGTAGCCCGGGGGATAGGAGCTCACTTCACCAAGATTCAGATGGTACGTCTGGTAGGCCGGATGCTGAAGTTTGATCCCGTTGGGTTCAGCCAGATGTTTTTTAACACTTCTCAGCGCTTTTTCTGCATAACCATTTTCCAATCCGGCTTTTCCGAGAATGCACCAACCCTGGGATTCAATGAAGATCTTGCCTTCCTCGCAGACATTGGAACCAATAGTGTTGCCTTTGCCGTCATAAGCACGCCTGAACCACTCACCATCCCAACCGTGTTTATAAATTGTCTGGCGCATATCTTCGCCTTTTTGGGCTGTTTCGGCTGCCAGGCAATCTTTTCTCAATTCTTTATAAATGGATTCCATGTCATCACATGCACGACAAAAAAGTCCGGCAATCATCACTGATTCGGCAGTTTTACCGTCGCCTTCATCTTTTGCCAACTGGAAACTTTCACCAGGAGTGGATGAATAACAATTAAGATTCAGACAATCATTCCAGTCGGCATGACCGAT
>JAFGXZ010000271.1 GCA_016936335.1 Fidelibacterota bacterium | reverse complement strand
CCGGCGGGTGTCATCTTCCGTCCACCCCGTCGTTTTTGTAAATGCATCATTCAGTCGTAAGATCTTGATATCCGGATCGTACATTGTCATTAACAGCGGCACACGGTCAAAGACCTCTGTAAAAAGTGCCCGTTCTTCTCCAAGGTCCTTCATCTTCTTTTCCAGTTTCGTAACCAGCCTTTCGTCGTATAGTCTCAGCACCTCTTCTTCATCTTTGTATTTTGGCTCCTGAGACTGCAAGTCACCTTCTTTGAGATTTTCCATCAGGCCTTGAATCTGTTCAAGAAATTTCTCCGGTTCCATCGGCTTGCGCAGGAAGCGCGAAGCGCCCAGCTTCAGCGCCAGGATTTCATCCTGACGGGTGGTAAATGTCGCCGTGTAGAAGACAAAGGGAATCTGGCGGAATTTATCGGATGTTTTGACGGCTTTGCAGAGTTGAAACCCGTCCATCTCCGGCATCAGGATATCGGAAATGATCAGATCAATTTCCTGTTTGTCCAGTATTTGCAGCGCTTCTTTACCGTTCGACGCGCTGAACGTGTGGTAGCCATTGCCTTTCAGCATGGTCTCCAGGAGATAAAGGCTCTCTTTTTTGTCGTCAACGATCAGAATGTTCATGGCAACTCCATTTTTTACAATTACGCTCTGTACCCCGGGGCTCCTGCCCCGGCACAGACATCCCCCGGACGGGGACGTCCGGGTTACAGGTATTGTTCGATTTCACCGATAATTGTCTCCGGGTTGATTGGTTTCTCGATATAGCCGGTACAACCGGCGTCCAGGGCTATACCCCGGTCGCCGGTCATGGCATAAGAGGTAATGGCAATGATTGGAATCGTACCATCCCAGCCGGACTGCCGGATAATACGGGTCAGTTCAATACCATTAATGTCCGGTAATTGGATGTCCATCAGGATCGCATCCGGTTTCCGGTCCTGGTTCATCATATCCAGAACGGTTTGGGCGTTACAGGCTTCCCATACCGTGTATTTGTTTTTCTCCAGAATAAACCGCATCAGGTAGCGATTTTTCTCATTGTCTTCGACAATCAGGATTGTTTTCATGTTTTACTCGATTTTAATTGTTTAGGGATTGTTACTGTAAAGGTGCTTCCCTGACCGGATTTACTCTTCACTCTGATGCGACCGCCAAGCAGGGCAGCTATTTTCTCACAAAGATACAACCCGAGCCCGGTGCCTTCCTGGGATTTGGTAAGGCTGGCGTCGATTTGCTGAAACGGTTGAAACAGACGCGACAGGTCATTGGAATTAATTCCAATGCCGCTGTCCTTAACGCTGACAGCCAGAGTCTTCCGATATAGGGAGACTGACACTTTTATCGTCCCGGCATCAGTATACTTGACGGCATTGCTGAGCAGGTTGACCAGAATCTGCTTAAAGCGCCGCTTGTCTGTCGTTATCAATATATCCGGCACCGGGCGAATCTGAAGCGTCAGATTTTTTTCAATAGCGGCGTTCCAGATACCGTCGGTAACGTCCGTAATTGTCTGAGACAGAGAAAATGTCTCAACTTCAATTTCCGTTTTGCCTGCTTCGATTTTTGAAATATCGAGAATATCATTGATCAGACTCAAAAGATGGGCTGAACTGGATTTAACCATTTTCATTTGTTTTTTCTGTTCATCATTGAGTTTACCGGACAACTCCATCAGCATAATCCCGGTGAAGCCGATAATAGAGTTCAGCGGGGTGCGCAGCTCGTGGCTCATACTGGCGAGGAAGATGGATTTCAACTGGTCAAGTTCCTGCAACTTCTGGTTGGCTTGTTCCAGGGCTATTTTTTCTTTTTCAATCTGAACCGTTCGCCTGGAAACCAGTTCTTCCAGTTTTGTTGTATATTGTTTAATCTGCTGGTAGTACTGCCCTTTTTCAATTGCAATTGCCGCCAGGTTGGCAAGCGTGATGCACAGGTTAATCACTTCGGTTTTAATTGGACGGGGTTCGTGACACGAGGCAACAATAATTGTTCCAGACACTTTTTCATGCAATTTAATCGGCAAATATATGATAGAACGTAAATCCCTGACAGCAGCAATCTGTGCCTCCTCCGGGGTGAGATTGGTATTTTTTATATCCGGTACAATGATGGGTTTTCCGGAAGCCATCGTTTTTTGAATATGAGGATGATCTTTCAATATCACACGTCGATAATTATCCGGAAAACCGGAAGGCAGGGGCGGCGTCGTTGCCCTGAGATAGAGAAATTCCTTTTCATATAAATAAATGGCGGCGCTGTCCAAACCAGTCAATTCGACCAGACCATCGGTCGTCGCCTGTAACACGGTTTTCAAGTCCAGGGACGATACGAGCGTTTTACTCACCTCTAAAATAATAGCCAGATTCTGTGCTTTAAGATGGATCGCTTCTTCTGCCTGCTTTTGCCCGGTAAAATCATGGGTGATCCCCAGGACTTCCCGCACTGCGCCATCATTATCCAGTACCGGAATACAGGTGATCCGCAGATTGCAAACGCCGCCTTCCGCAAGGGACAGCTCAATTTGTACTGTCTGAAGAGTCCCGGTCTCAAAGGCCTTTTTTAGCGATGGCAAATAGCTGTCGTACACTTCCGGCGGCCAGACCTCATCATCCCGTTTTCCAATGAAATCCGCCGGTAACCTCCCGGTGATACGAGTTGTGGCGGCATTGATGTATTGAATTCTGAGCTCTTTATCATAGATAACAACAACATCAGGGATATTGTCAAACGCCAGTCGGAATCGCTCTTCACTGGCAATCAAAGCCGATTCGGCATATTTTTGTTCGCTGATATCAATAACCGTTAAGCGACTTTCACCAATCCAGCCATGTTTATCACGAACCGCATTAACTATCTCCTTTACCCAGAAAATAGTGCCATCTTTGCGCTGCATCTGCAGCTCGTCAACAATAGCTTCTCCCTTAAGAAAGCGTTGGAAATTCTGTTTCGCTCTTTCTTTTCCAAATCCGGTATTCGCATAGAAATCGATGATCGGCAGACCCTTCAGCATTCCCGGGGAGCCGAAACCGATTAATTTAGCTGCCGCCCGGTTACAGTGTTGGATCCGGCCGTCTCTTCCGATCGAAAAGTAAGCCACCGGCGCATTCTCATAGAGATCGCGGTAATTTACCCGGACGATTTCCAAATTTGTATGAATAATTTTTACCAGAATAATGATAATGACACAGGCCACAAGCCCCAGTCCAATCATCCCGCCGATCCAGTACCAGTCCGGTCCTCTTTCCGTTTCAACCACTATTCCCAGCCGCTTATCCAAGGCGACATAATAGTATGAGCGGGGATCGTTTTTAAGTGCGATGATATGCCTATCGATTGCCTGCAGGTACTGTCCGCTTTGACCTTTTGGCGCCGCAAACCGTAAATCTGCCGGGCAACAGACAATCGGGCTTTTAATTACCGGATAGTCTTTCTCGAAGCGGATTCCGTATAAACGGCTGATAAGTCCGGCATCGGCAGCGCCATTGGCAAGCAGTTGGAAAATTTCCCGGAAACTGTCACATTCTATAAAATCACACTGAATTTTAAAATCCGCCAGATCCCGGCGGAATTCAGTATATGAGTAATCTCCCCGTAATACGGCAACCTGCTTCGCTTCCAGGTCAAAAAGTGTCGCTATAGTTGATGCTTCCGTAAGATAGAGCTGTGCCCAGTTGATCAGGACGGTTTCCCTGTTAAAATCGAAGATTTTTTCTCGCTCGGCAGAAAAAGCTACATCAGGTAAGAGGTCCAATTCCCCTTTTTCCAAATTTTCAATACATTCCTGCCATGTACCTGATACGTAATCCAGCCGCCAATTCTCCTCCCGGGCAATGGCATCGATGATGTCGATAAAAAATCCTGCCGGTTTGTCCTTCTCATCGGTAAATATTTTCGGGCTGTTTTCGTACAAACCGACCCGAATCAGCGGTTCGGCATAAATCGAAATTGTGAACAGGATAACAACAGAAATTATAATCCGAAATGGTTTGAAGTTTTTTATCATATAGTTTTCGCCAATATTGATATATGTATCAATTAATGAAATTAATTTAATACATGCAATAAATATTCAATTTTTCAGGATATTTGATTGTTCATGGAAAAATTTAATTATTTTGAAAATAATCAATATGAAAAAGCAGTGTCAGCGGCGATTCAGACTAAGATACAAATTCTTTTAATGAACACAGTCGGGATGAGTACGACCGGTCTGATAATCCCTGCCCCGGATTCTTTGATTTTTTCGTCTGTCCGGGTCATGACTGATCGGTACGAAGGAATCTGATCCGGCCAAGGCACCTTTCCGGATATCAAATCTTGGATAGTCTTCCTTTTAAGGATTCTTTCGCTCACTGTGTTCGCTCAGAATGACGATGGACACCCCAGGGCTCTTGTACCCCGGGGCTCATGTCCCGGTACCAGCGACCTCCGAACGGAGGTGTCCGGTCAGTGCAGCGAGCCAGGAACTCCGATTTCCTTGTTTTGGACAGCCTTCACCTCGTTATTTACTCCGATCAGCGAGTTCCGAACTCCGATTTCCTCAATGTGAACATGCTGATCCCTGTTCTAAAATGCCCTTATCCTCACTTTTTGCATTGAATTCCTGGTTCCCATCAGGGAATTCCTCGCTCCGAACAGGCTAATCCCTGTATCGGAATCTCTGCACTATTAATATTAAGAGCATGATCCTTATTGGTATAGGGTTCACCATTAAATTTATAGGATATCGGGATTCCTCCCGGAGTTTTGAAAACCCCGGGAGGTGCAATTGTCAGGTTTCAGTTTCGGGTTCCGGCTCGGTTTTGCTTGACTGTTTCTCGAAACGCTTTTTCAGTCCGTCATAAATGACCTTGGCGTTCGGGACATTGTTTTTGGCAGCCTGTTTGACATAGTTGTAGAACTGCAGGGCAGCCCTGTAGGCTTCACTGCCGCTGAGTAAGAGGGTGTCATTGAGATTGGAATCGATTTGGGCGAGTGGCCGATAGATCTGGTTCAGGGTTGTCACGGCATTGAAATCGTTTTTCAGTTCCGGCATATCCATATAACCGGGCACAAATTCCGGTTGGGCGGTGGCGTATTCGATCACCTTTTCCACGAAAGGAATCGTACGGTCACCCATTTTCGGCAACTTTTTACGGTCTTCTTTTGAAAGCGCAATCAGGTAGGGTTTCAGTTTGGTGTCGATCACCGTGATTGCGTCCATCACAGCCTGTACATCCTCCGGTGGAAT
>JAFGXZ010000270.1 GCA_016936335.1 Fidelibacterota bacterium | reverse complement strand
TGTGCGATTGACAATAAAAGCAAGTGTGATGACATCAATGTCATTGTATTGACTGACAACGACCTCTATCCACGGGAAAATATTCAAATCGACGGTCATGAAATTAAAATTCATTTCCATCCGGAAAAATACAATTCCGGAGCCTCGATATTGCGAATTGTCCCAACATATAAAGACCTACCGGGCAATGTATTGACTGTCTGGCTGAAAAACGGAAAGCCTGAATCTGACACCGAAAATTTTCAATGGCAGGATGCGATTATTTACTCCCTGATGATTGACCGCTTTGCCAACGGCGATAAAGGGAATGATAAACCGATCATTCACCCGGAATTGAATTGGCGTGCTAATTTTCAGGGAGGTGATTTCGCCGGGATAACAGAAAAAATTGAGAGCGGTTACTTTAATAAAATAGGCATCAACACACTCTGGATTTCACCGGTGAATAAAACGACCGATAAAGCCTGGCAGGAATGGCCGGAACCACACCGCTTTTATAGCGGATATCATGGCTACTGGCCAATCAGTCCCAATGAAACCGAACCTCGATTCGGCACTTTGGATGAATTTAAAAAACTCGTTAAAACCGCACACCGGCATGACCTTAAAGTGCTGTTGGATTTTGTATCGAATCACGTTCACATTGAGCACCCCTATTTTCAGAAACACCGTGATTGGTTCGGAGACTATAATCTTCCCGACGGAACACAGAACATCCGCCGCTGGGATGAATACCGGCTGACTACCTGGTTTGACACTTTTCTGGCATCCTTCGATTATGAGAATTCTACTGAAGCCGTTGAAACAATGACCGATAATGCTCTCTGGTGGATGAAAGAGACCGGCATTGACGGTTTCCGTCATGATGCGACAAAACACGTCCCTTACGGCTTTTGGCGCAGTCTGACGCACAAGATAAAATCCGAGATAGCCCCCAAACGTTCACTCAATAGTTACCAGATTGGGGAAACCTTTGGCGGCGATGATCTGATCAAATCCTATGTTAATAACGGAATGCTGGAATCTCAGTTCAATGCCAATCAGTACTTCATCCTTCGTCGTCTTTTTACGGATCCGAATAGCGATTTAAACGAACTGAAAATTGCCATCGATAAAGCCCTTGGGGTTTACGGGTACAACAATCTCATGGGCAATATTATCGGCAGTCATGACCAGGTACGAATCATGGGGCTGCTGGAAGCTGATATCACCCTCGCTGAAAATGGTGTTGAACGGGCGTTTCAGGAACCAACAATCGAAGTCAATGAAAACTCAACGTATTTGAAGGAACAGATTCTTTTCTGTTATCTCATGACAATTCCCGGTGTGCCGATTGTTTTTTACGGTGATGAATTTGGAATGACCGGCGCCAATGATCCGGATAACCGTCGGATGATGCGTTTTGGCGATGACCTGACCGAATTAGAAACCGAACAGCTGCAGGCATTCAAAAAATTGACGGCTCTGCGTAATGAGTATACCTGTCTGCGACGAGGTGATTACCTGAACCTCTACACAGATAAAGACGTTATGATCTATTCTCGTGGCGATTACCAAAACCGCCTGATTATCCTGATTAATAAAAGTGATAGACCAAAAGAGGTATCGTTCAGTCTTCCTGCCTGGTTAGAAACTCCAACTTTGGAATCATTGATCGGCAACAGACAATATCAGATTTCCGGCAATACACTTTTGATCACCATTCCAGGATTGGCATACGATGTATTGCAGGGAAAGTAGGAATTATTTCAATAACGGCATCGAATTCTATGCTTTATTAATGATCAATAATTTTCTACTCAGTTTGCTCTGATTTTTTTATTTATATTCTGGCAGGAATTAAAGTACTGAAATTCGTTCGATTACCTTGTATAGATCTGTACAACGTCCAGGCGGTTTTTTCTATAACTTTACCAATAATAATCGTTTCGTTATGGTAATCGTTTTCTGATATGTCAAACCCGGACTTGACTAAATTATAAAGTTCTGTCGCTGATGAAACAGTATTGTCCCGATTAATTTTCAGACGCACGGTACGATTCCCAAGTATCTCACCGGCTTTGAATGTGCCGGGTTTCCGGAGTTCAATATCCAGGCTGATAAATACGGCCTGATTGATCTCCTTACGCCGGTAATTCCGCATGAAAATACAATAATCTTCGCCAATTTCCAGAATCCCCGCCCAATCTGATTGGGAGAAAACTAGTGTCGTGCCCAATTCGACCGGCAATAATTCTGCTTTCTCTTCGAAAGTGGTTTTAATATCAAAATAGACCTTTTCTTGCGCGGTTACTACACCAGTCAATAAGACAAAAGCCAGTATGAATTTTGATAAGCGGGAATTACAGATCATGTTATTTCCGAATAACGGCTATTTTCCCGACGGTTGTATCACCCTCTTTGGTGTAGGCCATGCAGAGATAAACACCGCTGCTGACAACACGACCACGGTGATCTTTCCCATCCCAGAATGCCTGTTGCCCAATGACATCGCCATCAATGTAGGACAAATGCCGGACGAAGGTTCCATCAAGTGTAATAATCTTAACGTCGGATTCCTGGAGTAGTCCATCAATAATTAATGGCCTGGCGGATGGAATTTCAAAAGGCATTGGAAAGATTTTCAGATCTTTATATTTATTTCCGTACACGGCGTAAGGAGATTTATACACCGAGATTCCTTTGTTTGTTGCCAAATATACCAATCCTTCATCATAATTAAAGGCAATGTCAAGAATCGTATTGCTTAACAGACCTGAATTCTCAGTTGTAAATCCCTCCACATCATTCAGCCAGATTCCATTATATGTATAAACCTTGACACCATATCCGACAGTCGAAATCCACCTGTTGTTTAACGCGTCGACTTTAATCCGACATTCTTTTGCAAAAGGTACGCTTGTCAGCACAGCATCATCAATTTGGCCAAAAAAACGGTTTGGAAAATTGGACGCAACTGTCGCCCGCTGAATTCCCTCAGACGTCATTATCCAGAGATTATTTTCCTTATCAAAAGCAACAGAATAGACGGCATTACTTGCCAAACCGTCTGTTGTAGTGATCCAATACCATTCATCATCTTCTTTGTCAAACAGAGTACCATGATAATCCAGTACAACGATACCTCCATTCGCCGGTGAAGGTGTCTCACCGGTATGGACTTCCGATGCGAACCAAACCCGAGCTTCCTGATCGAATATTATCGAAGTCGTGTGATAATTTAAAAACCCGTTGGATTCTGCGATATTAAAATGAGTCCATTGACCATCATTGGTCAATACGGCAATAACATTATCATTCTGGGCATATTGGTTTGCAATCCAGAGATTTTCATCGTTGTCCAAAGCAACATACCCTATACCGAGATAGAAATCGCTTCCCCCTTTGCCTTCTGAGGCAGCCAACATTTGGTCGCTGGTATCGAACACTGTATAATTAGCCAAATTATCGGGATTGAACATTAATAATCCGCCAGGTTTTAGATAACGCTGAAGCGATCCATATAATGGTGCAAAATAATCACCGCGACTGTTCCGAACAAGGTTATAAATCCGTCCGCCACCTATACTGTATGCAATTGTATCCGCTATAAATTGGGACCAGTTCCAATTATTATATTCATGATAGGATGGTTCCGTGCTTGGCAAACCCCTGATATTATACCAGCCATTCTGAGTTAAAAGGCTGAATCCCTTTTGTGTCCCGGCCATTAGCGAACCGTCTTCATTCACCCATAATGCCGTATAAATATT
>JAFGXZ010000269.1 GCA_016936335.1 Fidelibacterota bacterium | reverse complement strand
TAAGTGTAGGATAGAATTTATCTGATAAAAGTATTTCGTCTTTTTTAGTATTGGAGTTTAATATCAGTTGAGTATAAACAGTCGAATTTTTTTCAAAAGCGTAATCCTTTTGAATTTGTGTCAACAGGTTAGTATAGGAAATAGAGTCGGTCTGGGTCATCGACTGAATCTCTTCAAAACGTTTGGAATAGCGATAGCGATCCAACAGTGTCATGGAATCTTCATACTTTTGCCGGGCTGCTCGAATTTTTTCTATGTCGCTAAAAAAGGTTTTCAGCTTCGTCAATTCAGTGTTCTGAATAGCCCGACTCATCTGAAAAACAAAAGGAATCTTTTTTAATGCTTCTCCGCGGTCTTTGGCCAGTTCCGTATCGGATTTAAGGATTGGAAAATCAAAGGGTGCGATTATCGCCGAGCGGGTAATATCATTGATCTTATAACTATAGGCGCTATAACGGTTTTTTGGAAATAATAAAGCAATAATGATTATAGTAATAACCGCCCAAAAGATTGACCACTGTTTATGCCGTTTCGAAAGTTTCGGATCGAAGCGTTCTGTTTCTTTTGTTGTCAGAAAACTTAGATTAGCCACAATAACTCATCCTTTTATTACCAGATTAACGCTGCAGAAGCCCATGTAAATCCGGATCCAAAAGCTGCCAGAATCAATTTATCATTTTTTTTAATTTTACCTTCATTTCGGGCATCAACCATTGCTAGGGGAACAGATGCAGCTGTCGTATTTCCGTAGCGATGTATATTACTATAAACTTTTTCAAGAGGCAAATCCAGTCTTTTGGCGATTGATTCGGTAATGCGCATATTGGCCTGATGGGGGATGACCAATTTGATATCTTCCCTGGTCCACTGATTTGCTTCCAGGGCGGCAATGACTACTTCAGGGAACCGGGTAACCGCGTGTTTAAAAACCTGACGACCATTCATTTTTGGGTACTGCCGACGTTCGTCCAGCATTTCTTTTGAAATACGGGGAGATTCGGAACCTGCCGGTGCATCAATCCAAAGATCTTTGGCATGAGTGCCATCACCAAATAGATGTGTGGATAAAATTCCACTGTTATCGTTGGAGCGGCTGATGATTACCGCGCCTGCTCCATCTCCGAAAAGTATCGCAGTGTCCCGGCCTTCTGTGGTCAGATCAAGTCCCACCGATTGTACTTCCACACCAACCAGGAGGATATGCTTGTACATGCCGGTCTTAATGAATTGGTCAGCGATCGAAAGACCATAAATAAAACCGCAACACTGAACGCGGATATCCAGTGTTGGTATAGTACCGAGTTCGAGAAGAGCCTGTAAAAAACTGCTGCTTCCCGGAGCTAAATGTTCAGGAGTCGATGTGGCCACAATAATCATTTCAATGTCGTTTTTATCAATGTTGGCATCGCAAATTGCATCTTTTACGGCTTGCAAAGCCAGATCGGACGTACCACAGGGTGGTGTAACAAATCGTCTTTCATGGATGCCGGTCCGTTCGATAATCCACTCATTACTGGTATCCATCAATTTTTCAAGATCGAAGTTTGTAACAATATTTTCGGGAACATATCCCCCCAATCCTGCAATTTTACTACGATACATTTTGGAACTCCTTCGACAAATTAATAACTTAGTCCGTTCGAATAATGGATGTCTTTTACATTTAACTGAATTTCTTTTATTCCGTTCCATTCATTTTCTTCGATGACAAACGCGATGTCCAATGGACGATTACTGATCAGCATTTCGTACATCGTCCCCAATTTCCAACCGATTGCGCTGACGACTTTTTTGTTTTTGGCAGCTTTGAACTTCAGGTGGTTTTCACCCACAATCCGGGGCATTCCGGCAATTGACAAATTACGGGCAATAAAGATTGGTCGCATATTCCCGGGTCCAAAAGGTGCCATTTTTTTAAGGTGGCTTAAAATATCCTGATTGATTTCATTAAAATCAATATCGCAATCAATTATTAAATTCGGATTCAGCATATCTTCGGTTATCTGTTTGTTGGCGATGCGTTTAATTCGCTCCTGAAACTGTGGAATCTTCTCTTTGCTAATGGTTAGCCCTGCCGCCATTTTGTGCCCGCCATAATTTTCCAGTAAATCCGCACACTCCGTAAACGCCAGATACAGATCAAAATCTGCAATACTGCGGGCAGAACCTTTTCCAACACCATTCTGTGTTGAAATCATAACCACCGGACGATTGTAAATCTCTTTCAATTTTGAGGCAACGATTCCGATAACTCCCTGATGCCAGTTCTCACCGGAAATTACAAAGAGTTTGTCTTTGTAAATATCATGTGTGGCATTTAATTGGAGGATAGCCTGATCAATTGTTTCTTTTTCAATGCTCTGACGATTACGATTTTCCTGCTCCAGTAATGACGAAAGTTCCCGGGATTCATTGCGATCGAATGAGGTAAGCAGTTTTACAGCCCGAGTAGCTTCGCCCAGGCGGCCGGCCGCATTTATCCGGGGCGCAAGACCGAAAACAATATTTACCACATTTAAAATTTTATTTGTAAATCCCGATACTTTCAGCAAAGCATTAACCCCAACCTTACTTGTCCGATTTAGATATTCCAGACCTTTTGCAACCAATACTCGGTTTTCATCCAGAATCGGGACAATATCGGCAGCAGTTCCGATGGCGACTAGATCCAGGTGACGGTAGAGTTTTTCCAACGGGATATTGTTTTTAATCGAGAATGCCTGAAGGAGTTTAAAGGCGACTCCCGCTCCGCAGAGCTCTTTAAACGGATAGAGGTCGTTTTCCCGTTTTGGATTCAGAATTGCCAAAGCATCGGGAAGTGTTTCGGCCGGTTCATGATGATCGGTTACGATCAAATCGATACTATTTGCCTTGGCGTAACTGATTTCATCAAAGGCGCTGATGCCACAGTCGCAGGTTATGATCAAGGTCGCATTATGTTTTAGTGCTTCGTCAATTCCTGTCCGGGAGAGACCATAGCCATCTTTTTCACGATCAGGGATATAGTAAATAGTATTCAGACCTATTTCGTGTAAATACAGATAAAGCAGTGAGGTTGCAGTAGTACCGTCAACATCGTAATCACCATAAATAAGAACGTTTTCTTTATTCATGAGTGCAGTTTGAATACGCTCAACCGCTTTTTCCATGTCCTGCATCAGAAACGGGTCATGTAAATCCTGGATACTTGGATTAAAGAAATGTTTTACTTCCTCGGAACTAGTAAATCCGCGGTTGTATAAGACAGTGGCAATCGAGAAGGGTAACTGCAGTTCAGTCGCCAGATTGCGAACTTTCTGTTCGTTATATTCTTTTATAACCCAGTCAAACTTCATAATCAAAACAATAGCTGAAGTTGGTCGATAAGCCGAATTCTGTTTCCCGCCGAAACGGGATGACAGTCATTTATCTATCCACGACTTTACAGCCGGGATTAAGCGATCTACCCGAGAATTCGAGGGAACGGGCCATTCCAATTCTCTGCTTGATCTTGCTCCGGGTGGGGTTTACCCTGCTCCCAACCTCACGGTCAGGACGGTGCGCTCTTACTTTAATCCCGCTTGATTGCAGGACGCACCTTTTCACCCTTATCCCGATCATAGACCGGGACGGTATCGTTTCTGTGGCACTTTCCTCTTTTTTCAAAGACTCCGCGTTACGGAGCACCCTGCCCTGTGGAGTCCGGACTTTCCTCCCCGAATTATCGGGGCGGCTGTTTGATCGGCTTCAGATTATTACTTCTTCGTCATTAGGTAAAATTTCGCTGGTATTTTCATCCCAGTACAACAATCGGCCACAAAATTCACATCTGATCAGTCTGGTTTCTCTTTTAATTTCCATTAATTTCTGTGCTGGAACACTTTTATGGCATCCGCCACAAGATGATGCTCCGGGTATATATTCGATATTCCCTTTTTTATCAACTTTTTCTGTGAACAACTGATTGACAGGAACAATGGCTTTGCCATCTCTTGCTTTGGCTATTCTTTCGTACTCATTTAAAAATCTTTGGGATATTCCTGCAACAATGGCATCACGTTCTTTATTAAATTTTGTTGCAGCCTCAAGGGTTTCCTTTTCTCTTTTTTCCAGTTCTTCTTTGTGTTCAGTCAGGACCTTATCTTTTTCTTCAAAATCGAGTTTGTAACCTTTTTCCTTTTCCAACAAGTCCTTCTTTTCCCGCTCCAGTTCCAGTTTTCGATATTCCTGTTCATTAATTTTGTGTTTCACAGTATCGATTTCCACTGTCAGGGCATCATATTCTTTATTTGAGGTTACCAGGTAAAGTTGGTCCTCATATTTTTTTTGGTGCCCTTTTTTATCATTGATATCCAGGTTTGCTTCATCGATTTCAACTTTAATCTCTTGTAACCTGTCGGCACATTTTTTCAGACGCACTTGCAAAATATCAATTTCTTCCTGTAAC
>JAFGXZ010000268.1 GCA_016936335.1 Fidelibacterota bacterium | reverse complement strand
GTATTCGAATTAAGTTTAGGTTTGAATTCCCGAATTTCCAAAGCTTCAATTAACTATTGGACAGATTTGATCCCATATATTATATTCCCTTACTGAAATGGTAAAAGAAGGAATGAAATATGGAACCTAAACTTGCCGTCATTACCGGTGCATCGGGTGGGATCGGATACGAACTGGCTATTCAATTTGCGAAAAACGGATACAACCTGGTTCTGGTTGCCCGCCGACAACAGGTTCTGGAACAGTTTGCTCATGAACTAACACAGCAGTTTAAAGTCAAGGTTTATCCAATTATCCTCGATTTAACGATTCCCGAATCAATCGATATTTTATATCATCAACTTAAACAACTTCAACAGCCGGCCGATGTTTTAGTCAACAATGCCGGGTTCGGATATTTTTCATTTTTCCCGGAATCTGATATTCAAAAAACATTGCAAATGCTGCAGCTAAATATTATATCACTTACCCACCTGACACGCCTGATCAGCAGGGATATGCTTACGCGCAACAGTGGAAAAATTATGAATGTCGCCAGCACAGCCGCTTTTCAGCCCGGACCGCTGATGGCCGTCTATTACGCCTCTAAAGCATATGTGCTTTCCTTCTCCCAGGCACTCAACCAGGAGTTGAAGAGTAGCAATATCCGGGTCTCAGCTCTTTGTCCCGGGGCTACGTTGACTGGTTTCCAAGAGTTTGCTGAACTTGAAAATTCAAAGTTGATGAATCGAATGCGTTTAATGGGAATTATGAATGCCGATGAGGTCGCCCGGATTGCCTATAAAAAATTCATGCGGGGCAAACGCATTATTATTCCCGGATTCATGAATAAAATCGGTGTTCATGCCAATCGATTTTTCTCACGGAAATTTATGACTAAAGTTATCCATAAAATGCAGGTAACTCTTTAGTTATCCCCGAAACCGGGAATCGGCTTTTACTAATTCAAGCGCTTCGAGTGCTGCTTTTTCCTTATTCTTAATTTCCAGCATTAGATCAAATTCGTATGGTTGGCTCTCATTAATAAAATCAAGAAAATCCAGACTAACCAAGTCATCGGAATGAGCACCCATTTTTCCATCGGCTTTTTGGGAACTATAGTCAAGCATTGGAATTCCATCGGAATCAGACCAGGTTTCTTTCTGTAATTCAAGTGCGGTATTGAGCATAAAATTCTTTGTGAATATACTTTCATGAAACACGTCAAAAAGCACCGGCGCCCCTGTTTCCGCTGAAATGTTCAGGCAATCAACCAAACAATAAGAGCGTTCATCATTTTCAACAACCAGATATCGTTTGATACGGCTGTTCAGTTGCCGATAGTTCCGAATAAACCGTTGCAAACTCTCAAGCTTATTCCCATATACGCCGCCCACATGCAATTGAATTTTGGCTTCACTAGTCAAATCCATTAATTCCAGAATCTGTGCGTGATAATCCAGTTCAGCAGCACTACGTTGAACCACATCAGAAGAGGGTGAATTGAGAACTGTATATTGCCCCGGATGCATGGAGATTCGAATATTTTTTTCCTTAATGTATTCTCCAATTGACTTGAATCTGTTTTTGAATTCCTCCTGCCAATTGATAGACATTATTGGATGAGATGCAAAGGGAACGAGGTCGGAACTGATCCTGAAAAACAGCAAGTGATTTATAACATTAAATATCAGAATTTTCTCAAGGCAATCAAGATTTGATTGTACCGTTTCCAGTAATCTCTCTTTTGTAAACGATTTCAGCTGAAACGTTTTATTTCCGCTGCAGCCGATCGATCTGTTAATACACGGATACCCGATTTTCATACTGTTCTCAATTAATTAATAACTCCTGATTTAGAGATTTTGTTTTGAAATGCGGTTACAATTTTTAGATTTTGTACATCTGAATATTTAGTTATTTAAGCGAGGAATTATGGAAGAACAAAAACCCGACATCAAGAAAAACCCGTTACGGGATATTGTCGATCCGTTTATTAACCTGATTCATGCCCCGCGGGCACTGTGGGGAATCAATCTTTCCTACCTGCTGGAAGGACTGACCTATTTTGGAGTCCTTGGTTTGCTAGCAATTTTTTTCAACCAGTACATTGGATTAAATGATATTGAAGCCGGACGGATGGTCGGAATATTAACGGCCGGTATCACTCTAAGCATGCTGTTTCTGGGTGGTACAGTCGATTGGATCGGTGTTCGGAAAGCACTCCTGATATCACTCACATTCATGTTGTTCGGAAGAGTATTTCTGACAATCGCACCGGGACTTGGCACCAGCGGATTATGGAATTCGGCACACCTGCTGGCCATGCTGGGAATTCTGGGAATCGTTCTTGGCTATGGAATTTATCAACCCGCATGTTATACGGCGGTTAAACAATTTACCAGCGGAAAAACCGCCGCTATGGGCTACGCCATGCTGTACGCAATTATGAATCTGGGCGGTTTCCTGCCTGGGCTGATTTCACCTCCGATTCGCAAACGTTATGAGATCATCGGTGTGTATTGGGTTTTTGTGGCATTGACTGTCGTAGGAATTCTTGTAATTGCTTTTATTCTTTCAAAAAAAACGGTTACGCTGGCGCGTGCCAATGTGGCCAAAGACCGCACTGAGGCAGATAAAAAAGAAGATGACGAAATGGCTAAGATGTCAAGTAAAGAAAAATTTGCCTATTATTTTAAAAATTTTCCAATTCGTGACGGTCGTTTTATGTTCTTTATTTTCATGTTAATCCCGGTTCAAACACTTTTTGCCCATAACTGGCTGACATTGCCACAGTACTTCAGCCGGGCATTCACCGGTGTGGTATCAGAAAATTTTGAATTTTTCGTGAATTTCAATCCGTTGCTGATTTTTATTCTTACACCGATGGTGGCTGCGATGACTGCCGAGAAAGACACCTACAAAATGATGATCATGGGAACCTTTGTTATGGCATCGCCAACATTTCTACTGACTCTGGGGCCAAGTTTGTATACAGTTTTCGGATATTTGATCATTATGACTATCGGTGAAGCCATGTGGCAGCCGCGGTTTCTGCAATGGGTCGCAGAAATTGCCCCCAAAAATATGACCGGTATTTATATGGGCATTGGTCAGTTTCCATGGTTTCTGACAAAAATAATCACTGCCATGTACAGCGGCTGGTTTTTGATGAATTACTGCCCGGAAGGTGTGGCGCCATCCCAGATGAATACACAGACCATGTGGCTGATTTACGGATTGATCGCCATCGTTTCGCCGGTATCATTACTACTGGCAAAAAAATGGATGGGAAAAGGTCTGGAAAAGAGCCGTTCTTGATTTTTTTTGATGATTTTTAAACGTATATTATTGCTAATTATGAAAAAAAGTACAGGAACTAAACCAATGAAACCGAAAATTATTATTGTCGATGATGATAAATTGATCTGCGAATTGTACTCTGAATATTTTGCTCAAAACGGATTTACTGTCCAATCAGCGTTTTCCGCTCACGAAGCATTAAAAAAAATTCGGGAAACTGATCCGGATATAGTGCTTTCAGATATTATCATGCCAAACGAAGACGGTTTTAGCCTCTACGAAAAGGTACAGTTGTTCAATCCCGATCTGCCCTTTGTGTTTATTACCGGTTATGATCACGATGAAATAATTGCTTCCAGACTGAATGAAACCGGACGAAAATGGATTGCCAAGCCGGTCATGCTGGAAGAATTAATGGATCTTATTAAAAGTGAATTAAAACAGTAACAGAATTTTTCTCACGATAAAAAAAGGCTTTTGCGTTGTTGCATTCAGCCTTTTTTTTCTATAAACCAAACGTTTTTTCCTATTTCAAATCTCCATCGATCCTTTCATATAAAAGAGATCAAGCGCCATTACCATTGCGCCGCTGTGTTTATCCAGATCACCCATGATTTCTTCGATTCCCTGAGCAATCTCCGATACATCTTTTTCCGGTACCACCGTCATAATCGTTTTACTGACATCGGATCGCTCACCCAAAAAATTCAGAAAATCACTGAACAGCGGAATTGTTGATAATTGATCCTTAATTCCGGTTGACTCCAGCACATTGACCCCCCGAATACCGCGTTCCAGGAATAGTTCCAGAATATCATCGAGGAATCGTTTCTCATATAAAATCACCATTAATAATTTATTTTTTTGAATTTCTTTGGATGCTGTTTTAGTGGTCACATACCGTAAAAATGCCTCCTTCAAAACCATATTGGAGCGGGCTTGGGTCATTTCACGACGGGCATTGGGATTTCGCGAAATCCGGGAAATCTGGGCCAGGATCTGCAGGTGCTGTTCCGGATGTTCATCAGGACCAACAATTGCAAAGAACAGGTGGCTTTTTTTACCATCAATACTATCAAACGGAATTCCTTTTTTTGAATGGGCGATGACCATATGGAATCCATGCAATCCGCGGACTTTCGCGTGGGGAATAGCAATTCCTTCTTCGAATCCGGTTGAGCCCATCTCTTCCCGTTGAAGTATCGCTTCGTAAATATCTTCGGTGTTTATCTCATAAATATCCGTTGACAGTATTTCAGCCAGCTTTCGCAGACAGTCATTCTTTTCCTTTGCACTGAAATTTACAGCACAGGTTTTTTCACTGATTATTTCAAAAATATTCATAATACGCCTCTTGTTTATTCGAGTTCGGCACCTCTGACGATTCCAAATTTTGAAATCATTGGTCCGATCAATTCATTAATAAAAATGCTGAACAGGACAATATTTACAATAAACACCATCGTCTCTTTGACTATTTCCGGTGCATTCAGCAGAACCGGAGACGTCTGGACAAACAGGACAAGTCCAATTGCAACACCGGCTTGCGGAAACAGGCAAAAACCAAGATAATTCCGAATGCCGGCGGAGGTTTTTGTCAGGAATGCCGAAATCCAGGTCCCCATGTATTTTCCGGCAAACCGGGCAAGAATGTACATCAGTCCAAAAAGGATAACCGCAAGTTTAGTAAATACATACAAATGGAGTTCCGTACCGGCCAATACAAAAAAGAGTGCAAACAACGGTGGCGTCAACGGTTCAATCACCCGAAAAATACGCTTATTCCGATGTGATAAATTGACCAGCACCGCACCCATCATCATATTGGCAATCAGAAGTGACAGATTCAACACGATTGCAATCGAAATAGTCAGGAAGATGCTGGCAATGGAAATGATCAATATTTCGTTCAGCCTGTATTTATCCCGGGTAAATTTATGGAGCAGAAAACCGCTGATTGCACCCAATAGACAGGAAGAAAGGATTTCCAGACCGGCATGTGCGATACTGCTCATGATTGTGGATTCATGTCCGGCAATGGTTCCGGCCAGCGCCGGTGCGACCAATGCAAAAATAATACTGAACAGAATCACACAAAACGCATCATCCAGTGCGACAATTCCATAAAGATAATCTACAAATTCCCCGCGGGCACGTAGGTCCTTCACGATTACAACAGTGGCAGCGGGTGCCGTAGCCGTTGCAATGGCACCCAGGATTAACGCATAACTAAATTCCATTTTCATAATTACCAAGCCGATAACAACGAAAAAAAACGCAAACAGCGCTTGAAAAATGGTCATTATCATGATTGTCAAGCCTGATTTTCTTAGTCGCGATATTTCAAATTCAGCACCAATCGTTATTGCGATCATTCCCAGGGCAATCTCTGTTATACTGGTCATTCGCAGAGCAACAGTCTGGTGGATAATTCCCGTTACGGAATCACTCAGTACCAGGCCGGCAAGAATATATCCGGTAATTGCGGGTAAACGAAATTTCTCAGCGATTCGGCCCGCAAAATAGCCAGCCAATAAAAGCATACCGGTGCCAAAAACAATATGCTGGCTGAAGAAATATTTGATCAACTCGAAAAACTTCAATACAAATTGCACAAATACCTCTTTAATATTTTAAGCAAATTGATGCACCAAGTATTATCATTTTCTAGGTTTCCAGTAGAAAAAGTATAATGGATTCCTCCTTAAAAAACAATGTATTTATCGATCAAATTCCGCACCTTTATGAATTCCTAAACGGGAAATGGGCGGCCCGATCAGTTCATTAATAAAAATACTGAATAAAATTACATTGACAATGAGTATTAAAACCTCCCTGATATCGGCTGATACACCTGCCATAAGTGGCGATGTCTGAACAAACAAAATCAAACCAATTGCCACACCTGCCTGCGGAAAAAGGCAGAATCCCAGATATTTTCGGATTTTATCGGAACTTTTACTGATTAGCGCTGAGAAATAAATTCCAATGTATTTACCGGCGAAACGACTGACAGTATAAATTAGTCCATAAACTATAATCAACCCGTTGACAAATACGCCAATCTCGATTTCCGTTCCCGCAAGAATAAAAAAGAGAGCAAATATTGGTGGTGTTAGTGGCTCGATTACCTTGAAAATTCGTTTATTCCGTGATGATGTGTTTACCAGCACCGCACCGGCAACCATATTGACAATCAGATGAGACAATCCACCGACAATTGCAATTGAAGTGGAAATGAATATTATCCCAACTGACACAATTAAAATCTCATTCAGTTTGTACCTTCGTACAGTCAGTTTGAACATTGCGAAACCGCTGATAATTCCAAGCAACACGGATAGCCCAATCTCTTTCAGAGCAAGGAATAATCCCGAAAATAATCCACCGATACCCGGAACAAGCTCTCCGGCAATTACCGGTCCAACCAATGCAAAGGTGATACTGAAAATGATGATACATAGTGCATCGTCCAGCGCCACAATCCCATATAAAATATCAATAAATCGACCCCTGGCCCGGCTTTCACGAATAATAACGACAGTTGCAGCCGGTGCGGTTGCTGGGGCGATCGAGCCTAAAAGGAGTGCATACCGGATATCCATCCCAAAGGCGATGAAAATTGCCGTGACGAGAATATAAGCAAAGACACCCTCGAAGATTGTCATCAGGAGAACATCTCTACCAACCTGGCGAAGTCGCGAAAATTCAAACTCCGCACCAATTGTTATTGCTATCAGCCCTAATGCGATTTCGGTAATACTATTCAATTTATACGGCGCTGTTTCAGGAATAATGCTGATCATTGAACTTCCCAGCAATAACCCGGCGAATATATAACCCGTAATGGCTGGTAACTTTAGTCTGTCAGCCAGTTTTCCGAGAAAATATCCGCTGAATAACAGGATACCTGTCCCAAAAACCACATGATGACCGAATAAATCTTTAAAATTATGAAATACGTCAATTAATAAATTCACAATCCAGATCCTATATTCGTCCAATTATTCAATAATGTATTTTGTGAATTTGTGAATCAATTTTTGCATAGGCTATTTTAAACCAAGCCGTCCTGAAAATCAAAGAGATAAATCATTTAATAAATTAAATTCTCTGGAAGAAATAGAATTATCGGAATTCCAATAAAACAATCTTCCCATCCATCGCCGTCGCCACAACCCGGCGACTGTCCAGAGGAACAACGGTGTTGATTAGTGCGACACTCATACGATGCACACCTTTAATTTTGCCTGTGGCCGCATCCAGCGCATATACATACCCGTTTTTCGTTCCAAAGAAAAGTGTACCGTCTTTCTCCATTGGCATCGACGGATCGATATCATAACCATACTTAACATTTGAAATCCAGACAGGTCTGAGTTCCGGTGCAGCGGGATCGATAGCAACAACCGTGTCCCACATAGTACGGGCAAATACGACGGTTTTATCCTCTGAAATTCCGATGGTTTCCCTCACTTTGAATTCCCTCGAACGCCATATAGTCACACCGTCACTCGCATTAATGCAAGACAGATAACGATCTGGCGCTGAGATGAACACTTTATTCATCGTTGCAACCGGCCAGACGGCTGCCGGAGAGTACAAAATTCCTTTCATCCCATCCGCCCACGTCCATTGCAGCCGGCCGCTCTTTTTATCCAAAGCATAGAGGTGCTCATCCCAGGCACCAAAAATAACCAGATTTTCATATATCAACGGTTGGGCTTCCACATATCCCGGAACACCGTTGTTCTTCCAGATCAATTTCCCAGTACTCAGATTCAGACAGCGAAATTTCCCATCACTGGCGCCGAGGTAAACTCGCTTCTTTTCAATCACCGCAACCGAAACCAGCGGCGCATCAGTTTTGTAATTCCAGTAGAGCGTACCGGTTTTTTCATCCAGGCAGTAAACAGAGGAATCGGTAGAAGTAACAATGACTCGTCCATTGGAAACGGTCGGTGAAGAATAAATTGCCTGATTGGTCTGATAGCGCCAGACGATTTCTCCATTTTCCAAATTGTATGCTTGTACCGTCCCGGAAGCATCCGTTACAATGACAAAATCTTGACCAATTGCTGGTGATCCCGCCATCGCCCAGCCAGTTTCTCGGGCCCAGATTGGTTTTACATTGGAATATTCCTGATTAATACTGAAATCCGGGCAATTGGATGCACGTCGTTCGGCCTTCCGGTCATAAGTTTTGATAGGAAGGGCTGCCCAAACCGGCATTGTATTGCCATTGATTCTGCGTTCCTGAAAAAATACGGAATCCGTCCGGACTGTGGTAATTGTATATCCACCGTATTTTTCACGGCCATGCAGTGTCGACCGGCTCATCACCCCCGGAATGTTTTCATAGTTTGTAAGCCGGTTGCTGTGACCGTGTCCATGTAGAATTGCCTGAATGTTATATGGTTTTATTAAATCAGCAACCTCGAACCAGTTGCTGACCGACTCATCCAGCGGATAATGATTCACAATGAAAACCGGCTGATCAGGATCCGTCATGCCTTCGAGAGTTTCTTTTAACCAGCGTAGGCATTCAGGACTTACATAACCATCCCCCATTCTCATCAACGGACCCTGGTCAAAACCGATAAAGCGGATTCCATCATATTCAAAATTAAAATGATTATCGCCAAAGAGTTTTGCGAATTTGCGAGTACCCGAGGATGACCATTTCGTATCATGATTTCCAGGGATGATGTGGAAAGGAATATCAAGGTCGTCCAAAATCGCCTTTGCAGTATCCATGTTGCCATCAATATCCAGTTCTGTGATATCTCCTGAAATAATCAAAAAATCAAGACTGTCCTGTGAATTGACGTCGGCCACCGCCAGTTTCAGGTCTTTAGCGCCGGAATTACCCCCCACATGGGTATCGGTAAACCAGGCGAAGTGAAAGGAACGCGGCTTTGAAGCGGCGCTTAGCAGACCGGAAATCAGTAAAATCGGTAATAAGATTTTTCGATTCATTTGAAACTGCTTTCAATTATTTAGATCCAAAAAAATAGTAATCACTTTTAATAAGATACACAAGAAATAAAAAATGAAAGTGTAATTCCATTTTCCTATATTACACCCATAAAAGAAAGATGAAAATGAGCAAGAAATCCAATCCCGAAAAACCAATGAGTCGCCTTGAAATGGAAAGAGACCTGGCTGAACTGACCAAACATCTGGAATCATAGAATTTCGCATCTATCGAAGAGGCTAATGCCTATCTCCAAACATTTGTTGGGAAAAAAAGTGGAACTGGCATACAGAAAACAAAGACCAATAAGGACAAAGCCTTTGACCTGATCATCGAAGCCGAAGATGCATCTGACTATCAGGGGATGAAACTGGCGCGGAAAGCCCTTGAACTCGATCCGGAATGCGTGGATGCCTATAATTATCTGGCAAATAATGCCGACAGTCTGGAAAATGCCATGCAACTTTTTCAGAAAGGCATGAATATCGGCAGACAGGCGCTGGGCGAGGACTATTTCGCCGAAAATACCGGCTATTTCTGGGGACTCCATGAAACCCGCCCGTATATGCGGGCAAAGGAAGGCTACGCCCGGACACTGGCAATGAGTGAACGTTATGATGAAGCCATTTTTGAATATAGGGAAATGCTCGTGTTGAATCCCATGGACAACCAGGGCATTCGGTTTTTACTGGCACCGCTTCTGCTCCAACGAAATTTTTTCCGCGAATATAACGACCTTTTTTCAAATTTTAATGATGATACCAGCAGCTCATGGCTATATAACCGGACGCTATATCTATACCTTAAGTTCGGCGGCGTTGCCCGAACAATGACGGCTCTGCGCAAAGCGATTGACGCAAATCCATACATCGTCGAGTTGCTGATTGGAGAAAAAGAATTGCCCGACGCTCCACCGGGATACTATCAGATCGGTAGTTTTGAAGAGGCGGTCATCTATTTCGAGGAATCCGCGGCAGCCTGGTACGCCCACGAAAAGGCGCTTCACTGGCTGGCGGAATACTGGGAACGTCATACCAAGATGAATTAAACGACATTATCCACCTGCCCGGCATACTTTCCTATTACAGCATCAAACCAGACAATCAGGTTCTTCATGGCATAGATCAGTGCATTGATGGTATCAGTTGTCGGTTGAAAACCGGGGGGATTCAGATGTG
>JAFGXZ010000267.1 GCA_016936335.1 Fidelibacterota bacterium | reverse complement strand
CCAAATCAATGGATGTAATGAAATTATTGGTTGTTTCGTCGTTGCCCTTGATTGCCCAGGTCTTTTCCGGAATCGATGTAACCGGTTCAGGAAATTCGACCGGTTCCATCATCTGCCCTATAAATCCATCGGACAAAATATAAACCGGATTGCGGTATTTATCTGCGAGGTCAAATCCCAGCATTCCGAAATCACACATCTCCTGGACGGAATTCGGTGCCAGAACAATTACTTTATAATTTCCATGACCGCCACCTTTGACCACCTGGTTATAATCACTCTGTTCCGGAGCGATATTTCCCAGACCGGGACCACCACGAACCACATCTACAATCACACAGGGCAACTCCGCACCGGCACAATAAGAGACACCTTCCTGTTTTAAACTAATGCCCGGACTTGACGATGCCGTCATCACCCGTTCACCGGCAGAAGAAGCTCCATAAACCATGTTGATTGCAGCCACTTCACTTTCGGCCTGAACAAATGTTCCGCCTGCCAATGGCATATACATCGCGGCTGCATGCGCAATTTCACTGGCCGGAGTAATCGGGTATCCATAATAGGCCCGACAGCCAGCCAGGATGGCACCCTTAACAACCGCTTCATTCCCTTTTAAAAATTGTTTCGCCATATAAAACCTCACTCTCTTTACTGGGAATCTTTTATTGGTTTCAGACAATTGGTACAGATCAGCACATCCGGTTTTTCGTCCGTGTGAAATACTTTATAATCACCACCGCAATGTGAACAGGCTGCGGTTTCCGTCATTAAATCCCAGCGTTTGAACACCGTGATGGCACCTGGTTCCGGACAGGTATAGAAACAGATACCGCAACCGGTACAGGCATCACCTTTATAGGCGGAGGGGTGATACCCATGGGTGTTAAACTTATCGGACAAGAACAATACGTCGGACGGACAGGCTTCAATACAGAGCTCGCACCCCTTACACTCCTCGGTATTGATCACCACATGTCCTCTGCTTTTTGATATTGCCATAATTCACTCCAGTTATTTATGATTATTCATCAATGTCTAAATTGCTGGAAGCTTTGCCTGAAACCATCCAGCGATCTTACAATAGTCTCTTCCGGAACACACAGGGCGATTCGAAAATGACCCGGTCGCTGAAAACCGCTTCCGGGGGTGGTCAGAATCAAGCGTTCCTGCAATGCCTTAACAAATGCCACATCATCAGGAATCGGTGATCGGGGAAATACGTAAAAGGTCCCTTCCGGTTTTACCAGGTCATAACCAATTTCGGTCAAACCGTTACACATGAGATTCCGTCGTTTCTCATAAACGGCGACATCCACTTCTGTATCCAGTACAGATTTCACGACCCTCTGCATTAATGCCGGTGCATTGATGTAGCCCAAAATCCGGGTGCAGAACGTCGCTGCGTTAACAATTGTATCCGCATCATCGATCAATGGACTGACCGCAAGATAACCGATCCGCTCACCGGCTATCGAAAGATCTTTTGAAAAGGATGTCGCCAGAATCGTATTGCGATAATAGCGGAGTGGTGAATGATAGGTAAAATCATTAAAAATGATTTTCTTGTAAGGCTCGTCTGCCAAGAGATAAATCGGATGTCCTAATTCACGGCCCTTTCGCTGCAGGAGATCACCCAGCCCCTTCAGCATTTTTTCCGAATACACTCGTCCAGTCGGATTGTTTGGCGTGTTAATGATGACAACTTTGGTACGTGCTGATATCTTTTGATCAAGATCATCAAGATTCGGCAATAGTTCATCGGTTGATTCCGAAATAATCCGAGCACCCTGATGATTATCAATATAGAAATTATATTCAGCAAAAAATGGGGCAATGACAACAACCTCGTCACCGGGATCGAGAACCGATTTGAGAAACACATTAATTGCTCCGGCAGCGCCACAGGCCATGATCACATGATTCTCAGTAAAAGGCAGACCGCTCTCCTGACTAAGCAGATTAGCAATGGAGCGCCGGGTATCCGGGTATCCGGCGTTGGGCATATACCCATGAACAAAATCACCACATTTCTGAGATTCTTTTGCCAGTACCCGATCAAATTCCTGTGGCGATGGTAAATCAGGATTTCCCAGGGAAAAATCATATACATTTGCACTGCCGTGCTCTTTTTTAAGGACAATTCCCGTTTCGAACATCCTGCGAATCCAGGAAGATCTGGTAATACTGTCAGCGATCTTTTTTGAGATTGGCATATTTCCCTTGCTTGTCAATAATATATTCTCACAACTGAGAATCAGCGAACTTCGCCGTAAGCCGCTTCAAAAGACTCCAACTCTTTAAGCACAAATGGCAGCATTTTCATTACAGTCGACAATCCGACCACTGGGGTCGTCAGAATTAATGTATCGATGATTTCATCCCGGGTAGCGCCGGCCCGGATGGCCTTGGGAATGATGATTTTAATCGCATCCGGCGACGGGCTGTTAACCTGAATTGCCAGCATCACCAGTTGCCGGGTTTTTTCATCAAGATGGGTTCCCAGATTACCGACCATTTTCTGATAACTTTTAAACACCTCTTTCCGGTTTTCCATCAGATAGGTCATTCCGTCTTTATCCAGATCATCCCATTTAAATTTATCTGTTACCATGATTTTTTCCTTTTTCAGCGTGAATCAGCGAACGGTTTTTATCCAGCCACGGGTATCTTCAATATCGCCCACCTGTAATGCTGTCAAAAAGTTGTACAATTGTGTTGTAATCGGACCCGGCTCTTTGCCATTCGCGTAAAACTGATAGCGCTTTCCTTCATAACCCAGGCAACCGATTGGTGTAATCACCGCCGCTGTTCCACAGGCACCGGCTTCCAGAAATGTTTCAATTTCGTCGACGCTCACCGGCCGTTCTTCAACAGTATACCCAAAATCCTCATGGGCCACATCCATCACGGATCGCCGTACAATACTGTTTAAAATAGAGTCTGATTTTGGCGTAATGATGACATTGTCCTTCAGCACGAAAAACACATTGGAAGCACCGGTTTCTTCAAAATATCTGTGATGAATGGAATCGAGATATACAACTTCATTAAACCCTTCGTCCCGGGCATTTTTCAGAGGTAAAAGTGATGCGGAATAATTGCCGCCCGCTTTAGCCTGACCGATACCATGGGCGGCCGCACGATCATAATAGCTTTCTACTTTCAGGCTGATGGGCTTAAAACCTTCTTTAAAATAGGGTCCGACCGGCGTTACGAATACAATAAACTGGTATTCCGTTGCAGCACGAACGCCCAGATTTTCACCCACCCCCAACATGAACGGGCGAATATACATCGATGCACCGGTTCCGTAGGGCGGAATATATTCTTCATTGGCCAGTAGAGTTTGTTTAATTGCCGCTATAAACCGTTCTTCCGGGATTTCCGGCATCAATATGCGCCGGGCTGATTCGTTAAACCGACGGGCATTTTCATAAGGACGAAAAAGAAGGATGCGACCATCTTTGGAACGCTGAGCTTTCATACCTTCGAATATTTCCTGACCATAATGCAGGCAAACGGCACCTTCGTCAATTAACAATTTATTTTCAGTCGTCAGTTTTCCGTTATCCCAGGCACCATCCTTCCAGTAACTGTGAAACCGGTAGGGAACGTACTTGTAACTGAAATCCAGCTTGCTCCACTCAATTGTCTTCGGATCCATGATATTCCTTTCCAGTCTTGATTGTGAGTTTGAATGTTTCACTGACTGTTTTACCAATGCGGTGATTATCATTCCGGATTTGGAACGTCAAAACCCATGCCACCTGAAAATGCACTCCGGTTCAACCGACGAGGGACACTACTTTTCAATTTTTTTTTAATCAAAAATCGGCAAAAAATATTTTTTACTTTTGAGAAAGATCCTTCATTGTCAATAATTCAGTTCCCTAAAATCCCATTCCTAATTCTGAAAATCCGGTTTATCATATTTTCTGGAAATAAGAACCTGAGGGTAATTGAATTCACGCCCCTCATATAAGCAAAACTCGACGAAAATTTGAATTCCACTGAAATCACATAAACTATTTTTCTTCTCCTGCGGAATTATTTAAATTCTTAAAGTGCTGTACAAAAATTATGATCGTATCCTTAAAAATATTAAGAAATTTAAAAATTGGTAGAGAAATTGCAGACAGTGTACCTTGATGGTCTTAATCCAACAAAAAACCCGTAGGAGGAGTTATGCATAAAAAATTATTTATTCCCGGCCCGGTAGATGTGCGACCGGAAATTCTTGAAGCCATGGGCACACCTATGATTGGGCATCGCACCAAGGATGCCTCTGCACTTGGTGAAAGTGTCTGTAAAAAACTGCAGAAAGTGTTTTTCACCGAAAACCCAATCCTTTTATCGACCAGTTCTGGTTCCGGACTAATGGAAGGCTCTGTCCGTTCGCTGACAAGCAAACGTGCAGTCGTTTTTTCTGTTGGCGCCTTTGGAAACCGATGGGCAAAAATGGCCAAAGCCAATAATGTCCCCGTTGATAAAGTGGAAGCAGAATGGGGTCAACCGACACTTCCAGAAACGGTGGATGAGTACCTGTCTACCGGCAAATACGACGTATTCACAATTACTCATAATGAAACATCGACCGGTGTCATGAATCCCGTTGAAGAGATCGCCGAAATTAAGAAAAAGTATTCCGATGTTCTTTGGCTTGTGGATGCAGTTTCGTCGGCTGCAGGCGTAAAAATTGACGTAGATAGACTTGGCATCGATGTGTGTATTACGAGCACCCAAAAGGCCCTGGGGTTGCCCCCGGGACTTTCTGTCTGTACTATCAGTCCGAAGGCCATTGAACAGGGCCGCAAAGTGGAATTTCGTGGATTGTATCTTGATCTCATTGACATTTATGACTATATGGTCAAGAAGCCCTATCAGTATCCGTCGACACCGTCATTGTCACATTACTATGCTCTTGACAAACAACTGGATTATATCCTGAATGTCGAAGGTCTGGAAAATCGATTTGCACGTCACCTGGAAATGGCCAAAGTAACCCGCGCCTGGGCGAATAAATACTTCGAACAGTTTGCAGCCAAAGGCTATGAATCCAACACACTGACTACGATTAAAAACACCAAAGGTATCTCTGTTGCTGATTTAAACAAACGGATCGGTGAAAAAGGTTATATGATTTCCAATGGCTATGGTGATCTGAAGGAAAAAACATTTCGGATTGCCCATATGGCTGATCGCACCATGGCAGAGCTGCAAGAACTGCTGGCTTTGTTGGAAACGGAAATCTGACATTAAACATCCGTAGAAACAGTGATCCTGTCACTATGGGTATTTTAGGAGGAGCAACATCATGAAGATATTAATCACTGACGGAATCAGCTCATTTGGAAAAACAATTTTAAAAGACAATCAGATCGATTTTGACATCCAGTATTACAATCATGAAGATCTGGTAAAAGTCATTCCTGAATATGATGGAATGCTGGTTCGTTCGGCTACCAATGTTCCGAAAGATGTCATTGATGCCGGCAAAAATCTGAAATTCATCGCCCGCGGTGGGACCGGTATTGACAACATCGATCACGAATACGCCAAATCCAAAGGAATTCCGGTATTAAATACCCCCGGCGCCAATTCCGCTTCAGTATCCGAACTGGTTTTCGCACACATGTTTGCCTTGGCCCGTTTTATTCCACAGGCTAATATTACGATGCGCAATGGCGAGTGGAATAAAAAGGCCTACAAAGGCTATGAACTGGCGGGTAAAACGTTGGGCATTGTCGGCTTTGGAAAAATCGGCCAGATTACCGCAAAAATGGCCCTGGCATTCGGTATGAACGTCATCGCCTTCGATATGATCGATATTAAGACCGATCTGGATGTAAGAACCGTGACAAAAGAAGAATTACTGAAGGAATCGGATTTCATTACGCTGCATGTACCGAAAAAGGCTCAGAATTTTATCACCAGGGCGGAGTTTGAGTTGATGAAACCAACCGCATTTATTATCAATACCTCCCGCGGAGGTGTTGTTAATGAAGACGATCTTATAGAAGCATTGACATCGGGAAAAATCGCAGGCGCCGGAATCGACGCTTTTTTAAATGAACCGACTCCCAATCCTCAGCTGATCAATCATCCGAAAGTATCTGTCACACCGCATATTGGTGCCAGTACAAAGGAGGCCCAGGACCGGATCGGTATCGAAATCGCTGAGAAAATTGTCGCATTATTTAAAAAGTAAACCAATGTGGAGTGAGTGAATGGTAAAAATCAAGGGACTAAAGGGAATTCGTCCAAAACCCGAACTGGTCGCCAAAATAGCCTCTCGGCCATATGATGTGCTAAATTCCGAAGAAGCCAGGATCGAGGCTGACGGAAATCCCTATTCCTTTCTGCATGTGGTCAAATCGGAAATTGATCTTCCCGAAGATATCAATCATTATGATGAAAAGGTTTACCTCAAAGCCGCCGAAAATCTACAGAAAATGCAGGAAAAAGGCTGGCTGATTCAAGACAATAACGATTGTCTTTATGTGTATCGCCAAATCATGGGCGATCATGAGCAATATGGTCTTGTTGTAGATGCTTCGGTAGATGATTATCTGAACGGGAAAATCAAGATTCACGAACTGACCCGGGAACTCAAAGAAAAAGATCGCATCAATCATGTTAAATACACCAATGCCAATACCGGTCCGGTGTTTCTGACCTACCTTGCGAATACCTCTATTGATGAAATTGTTGCTACAGTTATAACGGGACAACCGGAATATGATTTCACCGCCGACGATGGAATCCGCCATACGGTTTGGATAATCAATACTAATGAAACAATCCAGTCAATCATCACTCAGTTTGATCAGATTCCCGCCAGCTATGTTGCCGACGGACATCACCGATCAAAATCCGCAGCTATGGTTGGCGACATGCGCCGCAAGGAAAATTCAAACCACTCTGGCAATGAAGAATATAACTGGTTTCTGGCAGTGCTTTTTCCCCATAATCAATTAAATATCATCGATTATAACCGGGTAGTGACTGACTTGAACGGACTGAGTAAAGATGCGTTTTTCCAAAAGATATCGGAAAAATTCACAGTCACACCGGTCTGTTGCAAAGATTCCGCAAAACCAAAAGAGGTCAATAGTTTTGGAATGTACCTCAGTCATCAGTGGTATGTTTTAAACGCCAAACCGGGTATTTTCAATCAGACTGACCCGGTTGACAGTCTCGATGTTTCAATATTGACAAAAAACATTCTTAAGCCAATTCTGGGAATTGGTGATTTACGTAAAGACGAGCGGGTTGATTTCATTGGTGGAATTCGCGGGCTCGGCGAACTGGAAAAACGGGTCGATTCCGGTGAAATGGCTGTGGCTTTTGCACTTTTCCCGGTTTCAATCGAACAACTAATGGCCATTGCCGATGCCGGTCAGATCATGCCGCCGAAAACCACCTGGTTTGAGCCCAAACTGCGCAGCGGGTTGGTGGTTCATTCCCTGGAATAATTTTCTTTCTTTGTGTGGGTTGTGATAAAAAGAGGGCGCGCTTCGGCGTGCCTTTTTTTAGAAAATTTATTCAGTGACCTTATTCATTCATCAGAATACAGCCTCAATATTTCTATCAGGCAGTGATAATAGAAAAAATCCTATTTTAAAACCAATTATTTTGCAGTATTCAGTTGTTTATGATATAAAATCGGGAAAACGTCCAAGGAAAAGTTTAATCACGTCATTAGTAAAATTTTGTCTTTTATATTTCGATTATTTGCTATTCCATGAAAAATTCAATATTTTTCATTTGAAAGTACTTTAATAAAAATTCAAGAAGGAGCCAAACATGAAAAAAATTTTTATTCTGTTTGCATCTGTAATCTGTCTTGTTTTGATCATTTCCTGTGAATCCAATAATAATACTGAACCGGAAGATATCGATGTCGCCGATGTGCTGTTTATCAATGAATTTATGGCTGATAACGACTCGGTCAATCCAGATGAAAATGGTGATTATGATGACTGGGTTGAAATTTATAACTCAAGTGACATGGATATTGATATCGGTGGAATGTACATTAGTGATGATTCCGATGATTTAACCGCCTGGCAAATTCCGACAACAGCACCGGACAGTACAACAGTTCCTGCTGGTGGATTCATTCTCGTCTGGTGTGATAAAGAGACCGATCAAGGCATTTTACATGTAAATATAAAGCTAAGTAAGGATGGGGAAACCATTATTTTGACCGAATCCGATGGAACCACTATCGTGGATTCATTATCGTTTGGTATCCAGAATACCGATATTTCCGAAGGACGTAATCCTGACGGGACTGATTCCTGGATGACGTTTTCAATTCCGACACCGGGAACCAGCAATAATCAATAAGATTATGCAATTTATTATTTTCCACAAAGTGACACTTTAAATGGGATATTTTCAATCCCGTTTGCCAATATAATCATTGCCCATAATAACTTTTTCATATGTCGTCTTTTCATATCCGCGAACTTTACCTAAATTCCATCGAACAATTAAAGGCGGAAAATGTTAAAAAAAATCGATCGCAGGGAATTCATTAAAACCAGCACATTGGCCGGACTTGGAATTATAGCTGGATGTTCTGTGAAAAATCGTTTTGATCTGATCATCAAAAACGGGCTGGTGATCGACGGCAGTTCACCAACAATCTATCCGGCCGACCTTGGAGTTAAAAAGGATAAAATCATCGCTGTTGAAGATCTCGCCCATGCCGGTGCAGATAAAATCATAGACGCCAAAGGACTGATTGTCAGTCCCGGTTTTATCGATATTCACACCCATACTGACACTGAATTACTGGCCAATCCTAAAGGCGAAAGCAAGATTCACCAGGGTGTCACCACCGAAGTTTCCGGTAATTGCGGTTCGTCGCCCTTTCCACTTAATGAAAATGATAGTCAGGAGCTCTACGGAAGTTTAAAAGATCGCTATGGAATTGATACCCGATGGCAAACTACTGATGAATTTTTACAAGCTATTGAAAAAGCACAGCCGTCATTAAACTATGCGACATTCACCGGACACGGCGACCTGAGGGCCTTTGTCATTGGCAAAATTGACATTCAACCGACACCAGCCCAGCTGGATGAGATGAAAATGGTCCTGGCCAAGACAATGGAGGCCGGCAGCCTGGGTCTGTCCACCGGATTGGAATACGCCCCCGGCAGCTATGCCAGGACACCGGAACTGATCGAACTCTGCAATGTCGTTAAAGACTATAACGGTGTGTACGCTACGCATATGCGCAATGAAGACGACACGGTTGAAGAGGCGATCGAAGAAGCTCTCGAAATCTGCCGCCAGTCCGGCGTATCGCTGCAAATCTCACATCTGAAAGCCTGCAACCAGTCCAACTGGCATAAAGTGGATCATATGCTGGAAGTGATCCAAAATGCACACGATCAGGGTCTCCCGGTGCATGCTGATCGATATCCCTACAATGCCTGGAGTACCGGTTTATCATCTTTTCTGCCACTCTGGTCACGACAGGGCAACACCGATGATATCCTGGAAAGACTCCGGAATAAAGACGATCTGAAGAAAATCAAAACCTATACCGAAGGCCGCGGACGGCGCATCGGCGGCTGGGATAGAGTACTTATCAGTAACTGCCGCAATACAGAAAACGAAATCTATGAGGGAAAATCGATCCGGGAATGCACAGCAATGACCGGTAAAGAACCCTTTGAGTTCATCCGTGATTTATTGATTAACGAACGCAACCGGGTCAGTGTGATCGGCTTTGCGATGGATGAGGACAATCTGAAAAAGGTTCTGGCGTCACCTCTCGTCATGATCGGTTCAGACGGTTCTGCCGTAGCCCCGTATGGGAAACTCGGCGAGGGCAAACCGCATCCCCGCTTTTACGGTACCTTTCCCCGGGTTCTTGGAAAATATGCCCGAGAGGAAAAAATCTTTGACCTGGTCACTGCCGTTAGAAAAATGACCGGTATGGCTGCTGATAAACTGCAGCTGAAACAGCGCGGATACCTTAAAAAAGGTTATTTTGCCGATGTGGTCATATTCAATCCGGAGACGGTTATTGACAACGCTACATTCAGCGATCCCCATCAGTATCCCACCGGGATTGAAACCGTTATCGTCAATGGCGAAATCACTATCGATAAAGGGCAGCACACCGGCGCCGGTCGGGGAAAAGTCATCCGCCATCAATGCTGATTCATGCCGTTTAAACCAATCAGTAATATCTTGATCATCGCGGGTTGCCTGATCTTCATCGCCTGGTTTGGCGTTGCTATTTTATCCTTCCGGGAAAAAGAAAAACTCGCCACCAAACGATCACTCATGCTGGCCTGTCTTAGCGCATTACCCTTCTGGATTACCCCGATATTACCCGATACCGTTCAATCCATGTGGTCAACCGGATTGCTTGCTCTGACGGGATTATTTATTGGCATACTGTTTATCCCAATCCGGGCAAAATCCGATTTCGTCCAAAACATTCCGGACAGTCACTGTTTTGATGAGCGCGAGACCATGTTCTCCCGGGCCGAGTTAAGACCCGGCAGTGCTGAATATGATCATTACTACAGGAATCATCCTGGACAAAAAGCACCGGATGATCGCTTTCGCCAAAAGCCGGGATTACTATCACCAGACACTCAGTTTTTCTACCCTGAATATTTTTCAGAAGCCCGTCGCCTGTTTGATCAGATCGCCGCGCGACGGGATGAGGTTGATGGTCCGGTACAACTGCAAAAGAAATCGTTATCACCTGCAGAGGCCACCCGGACCCTGAAGAAAAAAATCCTGGAGGCGGGTGCCCATTCTGTCGGAATCACACAATTGAAGCCCTATCACCTTTATGCCGTGTCAGGACGGGGAGATCGCTATGGACAGCCAGTAGATCTCTCACGTCGGTGGGCGATTGTATTCACGGTTGAAATGGATTTCAATGCAGTGGCTTACGCTCCAAAAGCTCCGACAGTTGCCGAATCCGCACGGCAATACCTGAACTCCGGACAAATCGCTCTTGAAATCGCCCGGGAGATCCGTTCCTGGGGTTATGCCTCCCGGGCGCATATCGATGGCAATTATCTGCTCATCTGCCCCCTGGTCGCCCGGGATGCCGGTCTCGGTGAAATCGGCCGGATGGGATTGCTGATGACACCAAAACTGGGTCCGCGGGTTCGAATCGCAGTAGTGACAACCGAGTTGCCGCTTACTTTAGACAAACAAAAACCCAACTTCAGTGTGGAACAATTCTGCGAACGCTGTAAAAAATGCGCCGATAACTGTCCAGCTAATGCAATCCCAAAAGGTAAAAGAGAGATACTGCAGGGACTTCCGCGCTGGAAAATCAACGACGTACGCTGCTTCACATACTGGTGTGCTGTGGGTACCGATTGTGCTCAGTGCATGCGGGTCTGTCCCTATTCACACCCCAATGCATTTTTTCATAATGTGATCCGGTTCGGTATTCGTCATTTTCCGGTCTTCCGTCGCTTTGCTCTTCAGATGGATAACGTATTATATGGCAAATATCCACAACCACGATCTGCATAAAATACCTGAATGTGTCTATTGGGTTTCTCCGAAATACCTGCTAAATTTGATCCATTGGAGGATTTTAAATGCGAAAATATTGGATATACGCTTTTCAGATTGTCAGTCTCCTGCTGCTTGTTTTTCTGGCGATCAGCACATTTATCCCTCAACAAAGTGAATTTCTTCCCGGTGAATATCCCGGCGCCGCAAATGGCCTGATCCGGTTTTTACACCTTGATCGTTTTTACAACTCACCCATCAATGCTATTCTCTGGGGACTGCTTTCGCTGGTGATACTGATCAGTGTTTTCACGAATGTCATTCGAAAACCGGTTCAGAAGGTCATTCATATCCTTTTAGCCCTGATCTTCATCATTATCGCCATTGAAAAAAGCAGCAATCAACGCTTTGATATTGCCATTGAAGAGGGTGAAACCATTCATTTTGCCAGCTACACTGAAAACAGCTCCGATAAGTACGATGTTACTATTCAATTATTAAAATTCGAGATTCAAATGCATCCTGGCGGACGGATGCCAAAAGCCTTTATCAGTCACTTGCTGATCAACGAAAAGGACACCATCCTACTTGCTGTCAATAAGCCCGTCGGAATTGGGCACTACCGGCTTTACCAGAGCGCTTATGATCAGGTCATGACATTCTATCTCAATATCAATAATGAGCTCTTTCCGGTAGCATTCGGCGATACTGTCTCCGTCAACGGCAATGAATATATTTTCGAAGCGTTCAATCACGAGGAGCGTGTTTTCGATTTGAAAGTCAACGACAGGTATTTTCACAGTGGCATGCAGCAACCCGTTTCAATTGGCGATGTCACCGTGACAATCATGCCCGGTGGTCTGCGCTATACCAGTATTATCGAAGTGGCGGAAGTCCGCTGGACGAAGCTGCTCTTAATGCTGGCAATATTATACATCGGCGGTCTGGCCTGGGCCTTCTGGCACCGCAAAAAGTAGTTAATCTGTCAGAAATATTTTTGCTAAATCTGGTAAGTACAGTATTGGTATTCCTGCATTGCGTGCCCGATTCACCTGTTCAGCATTGTTATAGCCCCATCCGGCCAGATAGCAATTAATGCCAAGGGGTTTTATCCGGATCAGTGTATCCACCTGATCTTCGATAAAATGGAAGTTTTCACCATTGATATGGTTTTTATCCAATACTTTTTCGATGATCTGAAATTTACTGGCTTTTTGGTTGGCAGAATAGATATTGCCGTCGGGAAAATAAACGGACCTTGCCTGGAAAATCGTCTGAATATTTTCCTTCAACTTCGACGTAATGATAAGCAACCGTGATTTTGGATGATAGCCTTCCAGAAATTGCTGAACTCCCGGATAAAAAGGATTCAACTTCATCCAGCCGGAGAGATCTTCCTTAATAAAACGGGCGCGCTCCCGATAAAAGAGCATCCTGAAATCGGCTTGAAAGATCTCATTCTCTTCTAGAAAGTGGTCAAAATCCTGTTGGCTGCGGATGGTAAACCCCTGCCGCAGAGCGAGGTGAATATAGACAAAATCCTGACCGTGCCGGATGAAATTTCGCTGACGACGGGCTTCAGCGGCAAGACCTTGATCGATTTCAGCGAGGCGTTCAATCCGTTCCGGTCGGTTCTGTTGAATCGCCAGTGCATTGTAACCAACCACCAGGCATTCCTCAATGCTGTCAAGGATAACACCATCAAAATCAAGGGCTAACATATCGGTTTGGGGATTAAACATCTTACCGCCGTAACTTTTTCCCGGTTTCAGATTCTGCCTGGATAGCCAGTTCATCGGATATCTGTTGGTGATCATGGATCAATTTGGACTCATTCAACCCACAAACCTGCCTGTTTTCCACAACAACCCGGCCATTTACAATTACCCAATCCACTGGTGCCATGGTGGCACAGAATACAATCGCCGCCGCGGGATCGTGCTGTGCGCCGGCGTATTCAATCCGGTCTAGGGAAATCATTGTGATATCGGCACATTTTCCCGGCTGAATCTGACCGATATCATCGCGCCCCAGAGCCAGCGCTCCGCCGACAGTCGCCATCCAGAGCACCTCCTCAGCGCCCAGCCAATATCGCGGTTCCCGCAGCCGGCTGAGCAGCATGGCATTGCGCATCTCCAATAGCATATTCGAGGCATCATTCGATGCCGATCCGTCCACACCGATGCCAACATTGATCCCGGCATCCAGCATCTCCCGAATCCGGGCAATTCCCGAACCCAGGCGCATATTCGACGACGGACAATGCGCCACACCGATTCCGGCCTGACCCCCTTTTTGAATCTCTTTATCGTTCAGATAAATCGAATGTGCAAACCAGGCGTTTTTGTTGATCCAATTCACCGATTCCATAAAATCAAAGGGCCGCATACCCATCTTCTGCAGGCAGAAATCTTCCTCGTCTTGAGTCTCGGCCAGGTGGGTGTGAATCTGTAAGTGGTGCTCCCCGGCAATCCGGGCAGTCTCTTTCATCAAATCCGGTGTAACCGAAAAGGGTGAACAGGGTGCCAATGAAATCCGAGACATTGCACCAAAGGAATCATCATGATACTGCCTTATCAATCGGTATGTGTCATCAATAATCTGTGCTTCCGTTTGAATCACATCATCCGGAGGAAGTCCGCCCTCCTTTTTGCCGAGCGACATGGACCCACGGGTCGGCTGAAAACGGATACCCATATCATTGGCCGCTTCGATTTCCCGGTCGATAAGTGTTGTTTCGGCACTCTGCGGAAAAAGATATAGATGATCACTTGTCGTAGTGCAGCCGGATTTCAGCAATTCAGTTATCGCCGTTTTGGCGCTAATATAAAAGGCCTCACCGCTGATGCCGCGCCAGATCTCATAATTGGTAATCAGCCAGTCAAATAATTCTGACTTCTGGGTAGCATAAATATTGCGCGTCAGAGTCTGGAAAAAATGATGATGCGTATTGACAAGACCCGGCAGCACCAGCATCCTGGAAGCATCGATTACCTGATCAGCAGTTCCTTGAAATTCTTCAGGACCTGCGGATATGATTGTATTATTCTCCACATAAATATGTCCGCCGCTAAAGGTATCCAGGACATCCGCGGCATGGACATCCTCTTTCATCCGGCAACAGAGTAGCGGGCTTTTGATCAGAATCGACATAATTGCCTCGTTATTTAACCGCTGAGAGCGCTGAGACAATCAGGGTTTTCTTTCATTTTTGTATTAATCATTATTTTGACTATTATCCTCTCAATTAAACAAAACTTAAAAGGGCAGCAAAAAATATCTTTATCATTTATTAGAATAACAACTCTGCGATCTCGGCGTCCTCGGCGGTTTATATTATTTTACATTTCAGTGTTTAGACCAACCCTGTTTTTTGATTGAACTCTTCGATCAGTTTATCGATCTTCGGCGTCAGCGCGTGGATTTGTCCCCAGTAATTTCGATGATCGTACCACTGAGCGTTCAGTTCATCCAGTTCCCGGCCCTGCTGTTCAATCCAGGTATAATACTTCAGGTTATGAATCCGTTTCCGGGAGTAATAATCCAGTTCAAGAGTATTATCATAAGTGATATTATTCAGCAATTCCAGATCACGAACAGCGTTATCATGGGTATAGGCACCCTTTTGATCATGCTGTTCCCGCATACGGGAATCATAAAGTTCCATAGAGTCCGTGAAAATCGTCATCACGATATCATTTTCAGTGAGCTCATAATATTTGGCAAATTTAACAGATGCAATCAGGTTGCCGATGGAAGAAATTCCCAGCAGATCAAGATTTTTCACAAGATCTTCTCCAACACCATTATTCACCAGATAATCGCGACCTTTTTCCTCATTAAACAAACGCATCAGACGAATCGTTTTTTCATCGTCAACCGCAATCACCATATCGGTGTTGCGTACATTGTGAATCCAGGGAACGTGTTTGTCACCGATCCCTTCGATACGGTGACCGCCATAACCATTATTCAGCAGCGTCGGGCACTGCAGCGCCTCGGCAGCGACGATTTTCGAATTTGGAAAAAGCTCTTTCATGTAATCGCCACAACCCAGGGTTCCGGCCGAGCCGGTGGATGAAATGACGCCCGCATACTGATCGTCGGGTCCCATCTCGGCTTTCAGAACTTCAGCAAGGGCGCTGCCCGTGATTTCATAATGCCAAAGATGGTTGCCCATTTCATCAAATTGATTGAAAATGACAATATCATCACCGCGCTCCTTGCGCAGTTCCCAGCATTTATCAAAAATTTCCTTCACATTGCTTTCGCAGCCCGGTGTGGCAATGACTTCACCGGCAACATTGGAGAGCCATTCGAAGCGTTCTTTCGACATTTCCTCAGGCAAAATTGCAATGGATTCACAAGCCAGTAGCGCCGAATCGTAGGCGCCACCACGACAGTAATTACCCGTCGAAGGCCAAACCGCTTTCTGGGATGTGGGATCAAATTGTCCTGTTATCAGACGCGGAACAAGACAGCCAAAGGTTGCTCCGACTTTATGCGCACCTGTGGGAAACCATTTCCCCACCAGGGCAATGATTTTAGCCTTGACGCCGGTCAGTTCCGGCGGCAATACCATGTAATTCACACCATTGAAACCACCGCCATCATGAATTGGTTCGTTTTTCCAGCTGATTCTAAACAAATTCCGGGGATGAATATCCCACAAACCGATAGATTTTAATTCGGTTTTAATTGCTTCGGGAATCAGTTGCGGGTGTTTCATCTGCTGAAAGCTGGGAATAATAATATCCCGTTCCTTACACCGCTGTATGGTTTTTTGCAATTGCTTTTCGTTTACAGTTAAGTCAATCATTTCTTCCTCTTTTCTAAATCCTCATGTTTGATAATTTTGTTAATGCCAATTGGTAAAAAATCGGATTTTTCCGTTTGGAATTTCTGAATAAATTTATCAATCATACTCTTGCGTACCACAATAAAACCTTCTAATCCGGATTCGATAATTTTTTTGGTAATAGAATGGAATCCGTTGCGATTCTCAATCTCCAGCGGCCCAATCTCATCAATAAAAAAGGGTTCCGTTTTATCTTCAATAATTTTATCAATTACCCGTTCAGCATACTGGATTGCCTGTTTTGAAAAGGAGTAATTCCCAAATCGGCATTGCTCATCCCAGTCATTCCGTACGTTTTCAAGCGGAGCTGCAAAGGGCATTGCTTTTCCGCTGCTTAGTTGTTCAATATCATAGCGGACCAAGATATTCCGGTTCATTACTTTGGGACAAATAAACCCGTCTCCTTCACCAAGTTCCCGATACAGCGATTGCATGTAACTTGTTTTGCCTTCATTGACATCACCGGTCACCAAAAAAATCATGCGCGCAGATGCCCTCCACTTTTTCTATAACGGGTCAATTGAATTTCAGCAATTATCGACAGGGCAATTTCATCCGGCGAGCCACCACCGATATCCAAGCCCACCGGGATAAAACACTTTGCCGTATCCGCATCCGGGACCTCAACAAGCAATTGATCCAACAGAATTTTCTGTTTGCGCCGGGAGGCAACCATACCGATATAAAAGGGGTTCCAGCCGGATTTGAAAATACGATTTAGCACCAATCCGTCATACTTATGTTGATAGGTGGCAATGATAAAAAAGGCATTGTCAGCAACTTCAGAATCGGTAAGCACTGTCGCAAAATCCCCGAATACTTTTCGGTCAGCCCCTTCTATTTCGTCCAGTACAGCTTTACGGTCATCAATCACAGTTATTACATAATCCAGGTTTTTCAAATGGTAGACTAGGGCTTTGCCAATATGCCCGGCGCCAAAAATGTACAGGTGATTTTTTGGCGCAAAATATTCAAAAAAAAGCGTCGCTGTTCCGCCGCACAGCATGCCGGTTTGTGTTCCGCTGCTTATGGATTCATTCATCGTATATTCTTCAAGGCAATTTTCATGCGTCTGCAAAATGCTCCGGGCTTTTTCAATCGCTATTTTCTCAATCGTTCCGCCTCCAACTGTCCCCAGAATCGAGTCGTCGGGATACACCAGCATTTTCGTACCGGTATCAGCAGGTCCCGAACCGGTGGTTTTAACGACCGTCACCAGTACACCGGCGCCTTTCCCGCGATTAAGTCTCAGCAATTCTTCGTAGATATTTTTCATGAGTAAACCTCGCGTAACATCGTTGCAAATTCCAGTCCCTCCAAATAGCGGCTGGGTGTCGCCTGCAACACTTGCCGGCGAACGCGCCGATAATTCCATACTATCGAACCGGCGATGACATCAATTCCAAGTTCAAACAAAAGCGGTGACAAAGGCGCTGATGGCCCCAACATAATTTTGAACGCTGTGGAAGAAGTATGTCTTAAAATATTCTCAAAGCTGTGGTTGGTAATGGCTGTTCCGGTAATCGCCACAATATCGGCTTGCGGTAAATACTCGGGAATGTCCTTTTCTCCCAAATCATCTTCACGGGGTTGTTTTTCAAAAATATAAACCTGCTTGAATTGACCGCTAAGCCTTTCCAAAAAGGGAAAATGCCCGATGATTCCCAGGGTTTTGCCCCGTCCCTTTTCGACAATAATATCACTGGCATTGATCTTTTTGTAGTGAGGATCATCCGTCGGAAAAATGCTGTTTAGAGCAGCCATACCTACCGATGCTTCCAGCAAATTTTCTGAAAGAGCGAACTTAGCCAATTCCGCCAGATTGTATTTTTCCAGATCACCGGAATCTTTGATACGCTGGTGCGGACTGCCGTATTTGATCGTACTGGCGATTCCACTACCTGTTTCGGTCTTTACTAATGTGGAAAAAACACCGACGATGACTTCATCAACGGTGATTCGCGGAACATTGGCTATTAATTGTCGAAGAAGATTCATTCTAGATCAGCGAATTCGTAATTTCACAGACGATCGCCAATACAAGGATCAACACCGGCCGGACAAAGGAAATTCTGGGATTGTTGAAACGCAAACTGAGTTCTGCTGGGCGGGTAAGATAACTACCGATCAGCAAACCACTGACGATGGTATTCATCGCTATAAAACTAATCATTTTAAAAACCGGCATCAGGTACAGCCCTTCCGCCGGTTTCAGTACCAGCGCCTGAGTGCTAATAAACAGCAGCACCCAACCCAGTCCCATGGTACAGGACATTGAGAATACTTTTTGGTCATGGTAAAACCGGGCAAAGGCAAATACTACCAGGGATTCGAGCAGGATCGACACCACCGGATTCACGACACGAATCGCGGTTGTCGCCGGTAAAATCACGTCAACACATTTAATGGCTGCTGCAACGATGGCCGTATAGAAAATTGCAGACTGTTTTCCCGAGGTTCGAAACGCATTGAACATAAAATAAAATCCGACAGGAAACATAATCATGCCCGAAAAACCGACGGGTAAAAAGTGCAATAAATACCCCAGCGTCGCCTCACTGATGCCCCATAAACTACCAAACAGCAATACGGTTTGCATTATTTTTTTAGAACCACTCATCCTATTTCTCCTTACTAATATTTTTTAAAAAATCTTCCAGCAGCCGCAAACTGACCTTTTTCCGGTATACCGCCGTTGACCGAGCATCGTGAATCGGGCGAAGTAATGGTTCGAATTGATTCTGAATTTCAGTAATCGCTGCTTTGATCTCCCTAAGTGGTGTCCCAATAATATATTTCTCAATTTCCCATGATCTTACGATCACAGGTGCTACGGAACCAAAGGTGATCCGGATATCAGTCAGTTTTCCATTTTCAATATCCGCCATTCCCAGAAATGCGGCTTTCGTCAGGCTCATACCTTTGCGCTGACCAACCTTGCGGTAAAAATTTACATCGAATATTTTATTCGGAATGATGATCTTCGTCAATAATTCGTCTCGTCTCAAAGCAGTTTGCTTAGGACCGGTAATAAATTCATTGATAGGATTAGTTCGTTCACCTTTTGCGCTCATTACTACCAAGGTTGCATTCACCGCATATAAGTACGGAAGTGTGTCTCCTGCCGGTGAAGCGTTGCAGATATTGCCACCGATACTGGCAAGATTCCGGGATGGCGGCGACGCCATCAGGCCTATTGCTTCTTTGAATATAGCCGGAATCTTTTTACTATTTAATAAATCTGTCAATAGTGCGCCGGCGCCGATATGAATCTGATTGTTTTCAATGATAATTTTATGCAATTCCGGCAGATGTCCGATAAACAGCAGAGGTTTTTCAAAATCCGGTTTCAGAGCAAAACCCCGGGCTTTTTGCACCATCAGATCGGTACCACCGGCGATTGGCGTGCAATCATATTCTGACCGAATTTTCAAAGCTTCCTGCAGCAACGCGGGTCGGAATCCGTCTACCATAATCCTTTTCCCCTTTCTGCTGCCAGGCGAATGCCTTTGAAAATCATATTATAGCCGGTGCAACGGCAGAGATTTCCCGATAAACTCTCCTTGATTTCATCGTCGGTGGGATGAGGATTCTCACTGAGCAGCGATTCCGTCGCCATGACAATTCCCGGTGTACAGAAACCACACTGTACCGAGCCGGCTTCCAGAAAGCATTTTTCAATGACTTTATAGCGTTCAGTCGTTTTAAAACCTTCCAGGGTTTGTATTGAGTTCCCAATAATATTTCCGGCAGGTACAAGGCAGGAATTCACCGCTTTGCCATTCATCAGTACCACACAGGCACCGCATTCGCCTTCCCCACAGCCTTCTTTGACACTTGTCAATCCGAAATCCTCACGCAGCAAATCCAGTAAGCGCCGGGCAGGATGAACATCAATCGTTTGTGGTTTATCATTCAAAATGAACTCAATTTTCATCGTTGTCTAACTCCATGAGATTTTCCGGTGTTATCGGAATCGAATAGATTGGGACATTGAGCGCGTGGGAGACAGCTGCCGCCACTGCCGGCGGTGCTCCGACAAAGGGTAATTCGCCGGCACATTTCGCCCCAAAAGGACCAAATTCATAGGGATTGCTGATAAATTCACATTCAATTTCCGGAATATCCATTGACGTGGGCACCTTGTAATCAGTCAGGTTTTTCTGGACAAGTCTGCCCTTATCGGCGGTCATAACTTCAATCGACGCCCAACCAACGCCTTGTGCGATTCCGCCCTGCATCTGCCCCTGTAAAGTCGTTTCATCAATCGGCATTCCCACATCGTAAACAGCCCAAATATTTTTCACATCAATTTCATAGGTCACCGGATCAACAGCCACTTCCGCCACATTGGCGCCCCAGGAGTACACCGGGTAGGCATCGCCATAAAACAAATCATTGTCCCAATTCAGAAAATCCGGATGCTGGTACATTCTGGATACTTCAAAATCATCCGCATCTTCCCAGCGGTCCTGTAATTCGAGACAGGCTTGGCGCAGTAAACCGCCGACAATCATCGTTGTTCGAGAGGCCACAGTCGGTCCGGAATCGGGTACTAATCCTGTGTCCGTTGTCTCAAAAAGCACCTGTTCCATCGGAAGATCCAGTGAATAGGCAACGATTTTACGCAAAACAGTCTCGGCACCCTGCCCCATTTCCGTGCTGGACACTTTCAAAATGACATTATTGCCTCTCTTTTTCAGAATGATTTTGCCTTGAATCATCTGCTCTCCGTTGCCGGTAAATCCGCAACCATGCAGAAACAACGATATGCCAACACCTTTATATTTCCCATATTTTTGGAGTTTATTCCGATAACCGGACATATCCAAAACTTTGCTGATTATTTCCGGCAGTTTGACAATATCCCGGATTTTGCCACCGGTGCACGTCGGATCACCACGTTTTAATATATGCCGCATTTTAAAGTCCAGTGAATCGACACCGAGTTTCAGGGCGATATTGTGCAGCAGCATTTCCGTCCCGAAAATTGTCTGCGGTGCGCCAAACCCCCGATATGCACCGGAGGGCACATTGTTAGTCATGAAATTCCGGCCACGGACTTTCAAATGAGGAAAATTATAAACCCCAGTGGCTGAAAATATACTCCGTTGCAACACCACCGGCGACAGACCGTTATAAGCGCCGGCATCCAGCAGCACATCGATATCCAGCGCAATTATATCATTCTTTTCATTCAATGCGGCTTTATAACGCACAATCGACGGATGGCGT